>CAIPBN010000902.1 GCA_903863315.1 uncultured Verrucomicrobiota bacterium
CCCGCCGGCACGCCGCCAGGAGGGTCGTCATCCGTGATCAGCAGGATGGCCTGTCCGTAAACTGTGCCACCAGACAAGAAGGAACCGCCCGCCGCCGCGTTGGTTGCACCACCGGTGGGCATGTCGGTTTGCAAGACGATGCGGTGGGGGTTCGTAGCATCCGCTGCATTGTCATTGAGCAACGGAATAACGAAGATCTTGTTGGTTTCACCCGCCGCAAAGAAAAGCGTGTTGGTGGTTCCCGTGTAGTCGGTGCCTTGAACGGCGGTCGTCGGCGTCAGATTCGCCGGAGCCAATGGAGTTTCGGACGATGCGAGTGTGCGAACCCGGATGGAGACAGCCCCGAAGCTGCCATCAACACGGCTGACTGAGATGGATGCAACAGATTGATTCTCACTCGTAGTGTATGTGGCGGAACTGAAACCGAGGTAGCCCGGCGGGAAATCGTCGTCCACCACGGTCAATGTGGCGGTGTCAATGAAGCCCATCGCAGGGTCAATCGCGTAGGTCTGATTGATCAGCCCCGCACCCAGCACTGCCGAGGCGGTCGGGTTTGAGATGTTCCAGCCGAATCGGGGGAGCGTCAGACCGCGGGTGAGCTGTCCGCCATGCAATGTCGGCTGAGGATTGGACATGAAGAAGAGGGAGTCCTCATTGCCCTCCACCAGCGTGTCAATTTGCGCTCCAGTGATGGACATCACGAGCGTGCCGTTATCGCCCGTGGCCCCATCCGTGATGCTGGCGTGTCCGCCGTCGCTGTAGCCCCAAGTCAACACGTTGCCGCCGGGGCTAAACTTGCTAAAATCCGTGCCGAGGGTGGCGCTCTGGCTGGTAATCGTGAAATCAGCCTGATGCCCGCCAAGGCTGCCGTTGAGACGGTTCACTGCCATGAGCAGGCTGCCGGCATATTCGTCTATGAAATAGGTGGTCCGGTTGAAGGCCATCTGTCCCGGACCGGTCACAGAACCGCCTTTCAAGCGTGCGAGGTTGTTGCGGGGATTGGTGCCGTAAATAGAGTTGGCGGCTCCTTCATCGTCACCGCCCACGGTGTCAAATTTTCCACCCACGATGACATTCCCATCGGCCTGGGCAGCAATGGCCGTGACGAAGCTGGATTGTGCACCAACCCGCCGGACCGCATGAGAGGTGGCGTCCGGATCACCTTGGTTAAGCATGTTGATTTTCTGGTAGCCACCGACTGCCGTGGACGGCGTGGTGGAAACGTGAAAGTGGTTCGCGTCCTGCACATCCACGTAATAGATCGTGCCGCCGAGCAAGCCGCTGGGCAGACGCTGCCGTCCGGGAGTGGAATCAGCCAGGAAGACGATGGCGTCATCGTCCGCCAGTCCGTGACCGGTCACCCGGATTTCAGTGGGCGTGGCTTTGAGTCCAGCGAGGAGATTCAGCGTGGCACCAGCCCCCCCTGCGGGGGCGACCGTGGTGGCCGCCGGGCTTGATGGTAAGGTCGAGTAGCTGCCGGCAGTGTTCAAGTTCACGGCCGTGACCCGCCCCGACGAATAGTTCACGTTCAACGTGCAGCCCAGGCCCGCGCCGCCAGTAGTCGAAGCGGGATTGGCGGGCGTCGCTCCAACCGTGTAGCTGCCGCCATTGGCCACCGTAACACTGGTGACGCCACCAGCTGTCCAAGTTAGGTTTAGCGTGCAGCCAGCACCGCCCGCCGGAGCAACCGTGGTGGCCACAGCATTCGCAGGCTGCACGGTGTAGGAACCGGGGTTGACGACCGTGACGGCGGTCACCGCTCCCATGCTCACCCCTGTTACCTGCAAGGTGGCTTGCTGGGCAAACGTGCCCCCTGACACAGTCAGAACGTCGCCCAGCGAATAACCCGCACCGCCCGCCGCCACTAAGCCGCTGGTCACATAGTCTCCCGCCACCGCAACGGTAAAGGTCGCCGCTGTGGTGAACGTGCCGTCCGACACCGTCAAGGTGTTGCCAGCTACATATCCGCTGCCCCGGTTCGCCGTGGTGGCCGTGGTCGCAAACGCATCCACTGCCGTCACATCGAACGTCGCAGCCGAGAAGAAAGTGCCTCCGCTGACGGTAAGCACATCACTAACACTATACCCTGTTCCCCCTGCGGCAATCGCCCCCCCCGTAACGTTGGTGTTCATGACACCATTCCGGCCAAAGGTTCCCGCCACGGTCGGCAAGGACCAAAAACCAGCCGTCTGGTTGTAGGCACGATCCATCCACGAAGTGTCCAGCGAACCATCGGACGTGCCATCCGCCAACAGACGCGCGATGTGCCGACGATGCGTGGTGTTGAACCGGGTGAATACACCGCCGATCAACACACCGTTCGTGGCCCCGACCGGGATGCTCCGAATCGCATAAACCGTGTCATCGGTGCCAACACCGGGATTGAACGCGGTATCCTGCGCCCCAGCCGTGGTGAGGCGCGTCACGCCGCGCCGGGTGACACCCTGCGCCAGGGTAAACGCACCGCCGACCAAAATACGCTGGCTAGGGTCCACCGTGACGGCGAACACCGTGTTATTGAAGCCCGCTCCGGGGTCAAACGTGAAGTCCAACGAGCCATCCGTGTTCAACCGTGCAATGCGGGCGCGAGCCACTCCGTTGTAACTGGTGAAGTCGCCGCCGATTACTATCCGCCCATCGGCCTGAAGCACCATCGCGTAGATCGTCCCATCCGCGCCCGTGCCGGGGGCAAACGAGGTGTCCACCGAGCCGTCCGCAGCCAGCCGAACAATGCGGTTGCGCGCCGTGCCGTTGAAGAGCGTAAATTCGCCCGCGACCAGCGTCCGCCCGCTCGTGTCGATCGCTACCGCGCGCGCGGGACCGTTGGCTCCGGAGCCTGGATTGAAAGTGGAGTCCACCACGCCCGTGTCCAGCAACCGCGCCACGCTGTTGAGGCTGGTGCCGTTGAAGGAGCTGAACCCGCCGCCGATGAAGATCTTCGTGTTGTGGGTTCCATTGGTGTAAATCGCGATGGATGCAATGTAGGCGTTCGCCCCCGAACCGGGATCAAAGGACGTATCGTTGGCACCGGTGGTGGTAACGCGCGCGATGCGGTTGCGCGGCGTAGAGCTGAAGGCGGTGAAGTCACCACCGATGACCGAGCGGCCGGAGGCGTCCAGCACCGCTGCGTTGACCGTATTGTTCGCACCGGGCTGCGGAACCACTGAATCGTCATTGGCATAGGTGAAATCCACCGCGCCCGGCGGCGTGTCCTGATAGGCGATGGTGACCACCGCCCAAGCGACTGGATTGCCAGCAGAAATATCCGCGCCGTCGGTGGCGTTTCGAAGCGCTTGCACTGAGATGAGAATGTCTTCATCGAACTCGGCGACGGCATCTTGAGTGGCGGTAATGGTCACATCCTGCTGTAGATTCGCAGAGCCAGTCACGGTGCTGAAGGCGAGAGACGTCGTGGAGAGCGAGTAGTCAGCCGCCGAGGCGATTTCTGAGCCGGGCTTGACGGTGAAATTGGGGATGTTGTTGTTAGCGCCAGAGCTGCCAGTTCCGGGACCGGTATTGGCCACAATGGTGGCGGTGTAACTTTTCTCAGCGATCAACCCGGCACCAGACAGGGTAAAGCGAAGGGTCACTGAGCCGCCCTCCGTGACCCGAATCTTCCGGTAGGCCGGAGGAATCGCAGTAGTCGTGCCGTTGGCGGGCAGACCCGTGGTGCCATCGAACAACCGGTGAGCGCCCGCAGCGGTCCCGCTGATACTGTCACCCGAGCTAATGGTGATCACGGTCTGGCCGGAGACCCGCTGCACGCCGGTGGTCAGCAACCCCAACGTCAAAACGCAGAACGCCAGTCGCAAATGGGCACACTTCACCCAGGAAGTGTCGGATGCGGTGAGCAGCAGGGCGGGCGCAGGCGAATACCTAGACTTCCAGCAGCGTGACCACACGGATCCGCAGCACCACGCGAGAAATGTCTGTTTCATGTAAAAAGCAGTCGGGGAGTTTGGTCAGAAAATCGCCTTTTTCGCAAGCTCAATCACCGGCTCTCTCTCTACAGAATTCCCCTTAAAGCCAACGAGTTGTGGTGGCTCCCACGACGCACCCCTATTCTTGGTAAATCGGCAGGTAGTGATACCGGGTGGACAGGCTCAGCAGCGCCAGTGCGGTGCAATAGACCCGGCCTTGGCCGGCTTCAGAGCCATCCGCCCCCTCCCAAAAGCCTTCCGGCTGCCCGTGTGCCAGCAGCACGCGCTCGACTTGCTCCTGCGCCTCCATGGCGGTATCGCCACCTCGTTTCCGCATGCCTTGGGCGTAGTAGTAGGTGCCGTAAAAGAACCATTGCATCTCCCAGACCGGCCTAGACTCCCGCAGCCATTCCGCCGTGCCCAGCACCTCCGGCGCATCGTGCAAGCCACAGACCTGCATCGCCAGCAGGCCGGCGGCAGCCATGGCGTATTGAGGAGGTTGACCCGGGACGTATCCAAAAGCGCCCTTTATTGCGGGATTACCCGCTGCGGTCGCCGCCATCGGCCGGGGGCCCACATAACTTCGGCGAAGATAGGCCACCGCCGCATCAATCGCCTCCTTGGGAACGGGCAAACCAGCGTTCTTTGCCGACCTTAAGGCCATCAATTGCCACACCGTTACCGATAAGTCTGCATCACTTGCGTCGGGAGCATAGCGCCAGCCACCGATGAAGCGTGGATCGTGCTTCTTGACCCGTTGAGCGGCCAAAATGAGGTTCACCCCGCGTTGCGCCCGTTCGCGGAGCAAACCGTCCTGAACCTTGTCTGCCCCCATCCCGAGGAGCTCCGTGAGGGCGAGGGTAACGATACCGTGACCATACATTCGGGAACCGTCCCGTCCGCCGAAATAGCCACTTTGGGCCTGGATGTCGGACCGCAGCAAGAAGGCCACCGCCCGACGCATCGCATCGCCCGAGGGCGTTTTGTCGGCAGGTTGATGTCCTGCCGCCGCCATGGCCATCACCGCCAAGCCAGTCATTGCCACGCCGTGGGTCTGGCGTTTGTCTGCATCCTGAATCATGCCGGACACATCCTGCGACCGGACTAGGTAACGAACTCCGGCCACAACTGCGGCATCCACCGGGTCTGGACGAAGGGCGGCGGGAACTTCCGCCACCGGCTGGCTGCGAGCCGTTGGCACCAGCCACAAGACCGTCGCCGCGAGCAGTCCCCACCGAACCACCGCTAGGCGGGCGGCTGAACCCGTGCCGGCGGCTTGCAGCCGCCGCGTTGTGGGCGGACTACTCGTAGGCTCCTCGAACTGCTGTAGCCCACAGACGGCGGTTGCAAACCGCCGGCACGGGTTCATGGCGGGGACAGCGGACTTGCGAGTCATGAGCTTCACTTCCTCGCCTTTTCCGCCAGCGCCTTGAAATACTGCTCCACCGAAACCCGGTAATCGCCGGAAACACCGTTGCGCGCCGCATCCCGGACGTCTTGGGCCAGCTTGGGCGGCAGGCGGCCCCAATCCCCGCCCGTCCCCACTAGTGCCGCCGGCAGAGCTCCCCCGCCTGCACCGCCCCCGCCACCACCAGCATTGCCGGCGATTCCGGAAGTGCCCTGCGATTGCGCCCCGCTGCCGGGAGCCATCCGGCCCAACGACCCGCGCGCCTCCGCCTGCGCTTGGCCAGCCGCACCGCTGGCCTGCCGGAGCTGCCGGGCAACCTGTTCGAGCGGGCCGGCCATGGAAGCCGGTCCCGGCGAACCGCTTCTGCGCTCGCCCATTTCGCGACCGACTTGCTGTCCCTCCGGTCCGCGCATGGCCTCGGAAAGCGTCTTGGCTGCTGATTCCCCAAGACCCGCATTCCGGGCGTCGCGCTGGGCGGCCAGCGACTGGCGCTCCATCCAGCTCCAATCCCGCGGCCGACTGGTCGTGCCGCCGGGTGATTGCGCGCCCGCGCGCTCCTGCCGGGCCAATTCTTCGGCGGCCGAAGCGAGTTCCCCCATCTGCCGGCCCGCCTCCAAACCACGGAGTGCCTGCTCCACCCGGCCCAAGCGCTGCGGCGCGGCCGGATTTTGGGCCGCGCCCTCGCTGGCTGGACGGGTGGATTCCACCGCGTTGGCGGCCTGCCGGAGTTGCTCGGCAAATCCGGCATCCGCGTCGCGACGCGTGGCTTCCGCCCGCGCCCGATCTTCGAGCTGGTCCCGCACCGCGCGACGTTGCGCCTCCCCTTGGGCGCGCTCCATTTCAGTCTGCGCCAACTGACGGGGGTCAACCGCCCCTCGACGTTGGGACTCGGCCAGCCGTTCCTCGGTGGCGGACAACCGCTCCGCGTCCCGACGCAAACGCCCGACTTGGTCCGCACTGCTTTCGGCCAGCTTCGCCAAATCCCCGCGCGCCTTGTCCGCGCGCAACGCGAGCTCGCGGCCCAGCGCCCGCACCTCGCTCGCCGCGCGCTCGGTGCTGGTGCGCATCTGCTGGGAAGCCGCACCCAGCGCGGGTCCGGGGGGCTGATTCAGCGCCGCCGCGAGATCATTTCGGGCTCCGCTCAACCGCTCCTCGACCCGTGCGGCGCGGTCCGCCGTCGCTTTGGGCAAACGCCCCTTCAAGTCTTTCAACTCCGCTTCCGCCCGGGCCACCTCGCTCACCGCGCTGGTCTGCCGTCGCGCCACCTGCGGCCAGTCATTAGTCGCAGGCGGGGCGGCTTCCGCGATGGGTTGCAGGCGCTGCTGCTCGCGAGCCAGCGCTTCCAAGCGCGCCGTCAGGGCATCCGCCTGATCCGCCGCGAGCAGCGGATTGGCCGCTGCCGCCGTCTGCGCGGTGAAATCAGCCAGGCGTTGGGCGGATTTCGCAGCCTCATTGAATAGCGCAGACCCCGACACCCCTCCGGGAGGGTTCGAGGCTTTGGGCGGGGTGCGGGCCAGCGCCTCGCGATCAGCCTCGGCCTTGGGCAGCAATTCCCGCCGGGCCACGCTGGTCGCCGCCGCCAGCGAGGCCAGTTCAGCGGCAGCACGGCCGGGATTCGCCTCGCGCAACGCGGCCGCCACTTGCTGGTCGGCGCGCTCCAATTGCCGCCGCGCATCCGCCAGGGCGGTGCCGGCACTGGCGGCGGTCTGCTGGCGTTGCAGCTCGTCCCCTGCGCGGATCTTCTCCGCCGCCTCCGGCGAATACACTTTGTGCGCTTCCGCCGCAGCTTTGGCGGATGCCTCCAACGCTTCCTGCACCTGCTGCCGGGCGGCCAACGCACGCGCGCGCTGTGAGTCCAGCGGCTCCGCGCCCACCAGTAACTGCGCCAAGGGCGATTCCGCGCGGGTGCCCTTCAAATCCACGGCCACCAGCTTGGTGCTGACACGATCGCCGGCGACCAGGCCCAACGGCAGCAGATCCCAGCGACGGGCCAGCGCGGTGTTGGTGCGGTTGGCGAGTGGCAAGGACACTTCCACCCACAGCCCCGTGTTGACTTGAAAATGCTGCGCGACCGACGCCAGACCAAGATCGTCTGCGACTGTGCCCCGGAGCGACAGCACTTGATCCGGGGCCACCAGCTCCTCGTGGCGAGGCTGATCGAGCGTGACCTGCGGGGCTAGGTCGGGCTCCGCCCGGATTTCAAAGAGTGGGCTGAATTTGTTGACGAAGCCCGTCTCCGCCGCGAGCAGCCGGACTTGATACGTGGCCGAGCCGCCCACAGGAACGCGCGCATGCACCACGTCCGGCGCGGGCGCGGTGAGCGGGAGCAGATTGGTGCGGCCCGCAGTGATGATGGCCAGCTCACCCGCGCGCACGGGCTGGTTCACCCGTATCCGCAAATCGGCGAAACTGCCTTCGAGGGTCGTGAGGTTGCCGTGTTCCTCCACCACTCGACGCACCGGCAACTGCGCGTAGGCCGGAGCTTCGTAGGATTTCTCGAACATCACCACCGCCGGCCGCGCCCGCGTGGCGAGCGTGACCGGGCGGGTGAGCGCATCACCGGCTCGCACGCGAAACGAGAAGTCGCCGGTCCCCACCGGCACAGTGGCGGTAAATCGCCGCGCCCCCACCGCAGTCATGGGCACGCGCTCGTTGACCACCGAGGCCGGGCCGGAGACCAGTTCCAAAATCGCAGCGTCAACCGCCGCGCCCGCCAGTTCAATCACCACGGGCTGATGATCCCCTTGCGCCAGCCAGCGCGAGTCCGCAGCCGGTTCGATCACCTGGATCTTCACCCGCGAAACCCGATCGATGTCCGCCATGGGGAGCAAGGCCCGTGCAAGCTGGCGAGGAAATCCAAAATCTGGCAGCAGCCCCAAAACCACGCCGGCAACACATACCGCACAGGCAGCGCCCAGCCACTTTGCCGCCAACGCGCGTGGCAGCACGACGCTCATGCGCACGTCCTTCAACCGCTGGGCAGCCTCGGCCTGCACCAGATCACGAAAGGCAGGTGAATCGTGCCGGCTGTCGGCGTTCGTCTCCGCCAGTTCCACCGCCGCAACCAAGCGATGGCGCAACCCCGGCCAGGCCTGCTCCAGCATGGCCGCGTAACCACGCGCCGACGGCGGCCGCACGAGGCATCGTCCCGCGACCAGCCATACCGCAAACACTGTGCCCGCGTAGGCCACCAGACTCAGCAGCCAGCGACTCGACTCGCGCAAGACCAGCCACCAGTCCAGCCATGCCACCAAAGTGAAAACGATTCCACCCACCACCAGCAGCGCCCCCAGCCCACGAGCCCACATGAGCGCGCGCCAGCGTTGCGCAAACAGGCGCAAGCTCTCGGCGACCAGCGGATGGAGCGAGGGAGGCAAGCTGCGGCAAGGCTACCACTCCGGCGGCGGGAGTGAATACAGAAATGGCAGTAGCGCGACAGTTCAGCGCGGGCGCCGCACAGGCTCCGGATCCGCCTTCACGCAAGGTCACACCGGCCCATCCAGACGGGAAAACGTCGAGTTTGGGAATTGAATTGAATAGCCCCTTTCCAGCCGCGTCGGCCAATCAACATTCAGCTATGAACAAAAACACTTTCCTCCACTCGCTCGCCCTCGCCGCGATGGTGTCCGGGGCCGTCGCCGCGCCCGCCCCGAAGCCCGCCGGCACCACCCCAACCAGCTCCAAGCCGGCAGCCGTGGACAAAGTCACGAGCCTTGCGCTCTTTTCCCAGCCTGCGGATCTCGCCAGCAAGCCGCTGGTCCTGAAAGGCGGCGATGCGCGCATCCAGTTGCTCGCCCACGCCCGCCACGCCTCCGGCGCGGAAAGCGACTACACCCGCGCCGTCACCTACACCATCAAGCCGCTCAAGATCGTGGAAGTGGACAAGACCGGTTTCCTCACGCCCGTCGGTGATGGCACCGCCACCATCACCGCCAAGAGCCCGGAGGGCCTGACCGCCAGCACGCAGATCACGGTGCAGAACTTCAAGATTGTCCCCACCATCAACTTCCCCAACCAGATTGTCCCCCTCTTCACCAAGGCCGGCTGCAACGGCGGTGGTTGCCACGGCAAGAGCGGCGGCCAAAACGGCTTCCGGCTGTCACTCCTGGGTTTTGAACCCACCGAGGACTTCGAGTATCTGGTGAAGGAAGCCCGTGGCCGCCGGCTCTCCACCGCCGCCCCGGAGACTTCACTGCTGCTGCTCAAGGGTGCCGGAGTCGTCCCGCACGGTGGCGGCACGCGTTGGGATGTGGACTCCTACGACTTCGCGATAATCAAGCGCTGGATCGCCCAGGGCATGCCCTACGGGACCGAGAAGGACCCCGTGGTCACGCGCATCGAAGTCTTCCCCAAGGAGCGCACCATGCAGCCCAACTCCGAGCAACAGCTCACTGTTATCGCCCGCTACTCGGACGGCCACGCGGAGGACGTCACCCGCGGCGCGCTCTTCGAGGCGAACGACAAGGACATGGCCACGGCGGAGCCTTCGGGTCTGGTGGCCTTCGCCGCCCAGCCGGGCGATGTCGGCATCATGGTCCGCTATCAGTCCAAGGTCGCCGTGTTCCGCGCCACCGTGCCGCTGGGCGCTCC
Organism: uncultured Verrucomicrobiota bacterium; assembly: GCA_903863315.1. Taxonomy (GTDB): domain Bacteria; phylum Verrucomicrobiota; class Verrucomicrobiia; order Limisphaerales; family SXTU01; genus SXTU01. The sequence continues at coordinate 9,919 of CAIPBN010000902.1, forward strand.
GGTGCAGCATCTCCCCGTGGCCAAGAACTTCATTGATGAATCCGTTTTCAAGAAGCTCAAGCGCATCGGCCTCCCGCCCTCCGAAATCTGCGATGACGCGACCTACATCCGCCGCGTGACGCTCGACCTCGCCGGTCGGCTGCCCAACGCGGATGAGACGACCGCCTTCCTCGCCGACAAGTCCGCCGGCAAGCGTGACGCCTTGGTGGACCGCCTCCTCGCCAGCGGCGACTACGCCGATTACTTCGCCAACCAATGGAGCGCGCTGCTCCGCAACCAGCGGTCCTCCGTCAACGGCCGCACCGAGCCTTACATGCGCGGCACCTTCGCCTTCCACGCGTGGATTCGCGACAGCCTGGCGAGCAACAAGCCTTACGACCAGTTCGCCCGTGAAATCCTCGCCGCCTCCGGCGACATGGACAACAACCCGCCGGTCGCCTGGTATCGTCAGGTCAAGACCCCGCAGAACCAGCTCGAAGACACCGCCCAGCTCTTCCTCGGCCTGCGCCTGCAATGCGCCCAGTGCCATCACCACCCGTATGAGAAGTGGAGCCAGGCCGATTACTACAGCTTCGGCGCGTTCTTCAGCCAGGTCAGCCGCAAGCCCGGTGCCCGCCCCGGTGAGGAGGCCATCTTCGCCAAGCGCTCCAAGCCCACCCTGGCCAACAAGAAAAACAACCAGCCGCTCCAGCCCGCCGGCCTCGGTGAAACCCCGCTCGAAGTTCCGGCGGACGAGGACGCCCGCCACGCGCTGGCCGACTGGCTGAGCAAGAAGGACAATACGTTCTTCGCGCACTCGCTGGTGAACCGCTACTGGAAGCATTTCTTCAACCGCGGCTTGGTGGAGCCCGAGGACGACATGCGCGAGACCAACCCGCCGGTGAACCCCGAGCTGCTCGACGGCCTGGCGAAATCGTTCATCGAGTCCGGCTTCGACCTGAAGAAGCTCGTGCGCACCATTACGACCAGCAGCACCTACCAGCTCAGCGCCATCCCCAACAGCCACAACGCAGGCGACAAGCAGAACTTCTCCCGCTACTACCCCAAGCGCCTCAGCGCCGAAGTCCTCTTCGACGCCATCAACACCGTCACCAAGGCCGAGGCCAACTGGGCCAACCTCCCCGCCGGCACCCGGGCAGTGCAGTTGCCGGACAACAGCTACAACTCCAGCAGCTACTTCCTCCAAGTCTTCGGCCGGCCCGATTCCGCCAGCGCCTGCGCCTGCGAACGCTCGCAGGACGCCAGCCTCGCCCAGAGCCTGCACCTCCTGAACTCGAAGGACATCCAGGCCAAGCTCACCGCTGAAAAAGGCCGCGCCGCCCTGCTGGCCGCCGATGAGAAGCGTCCGGACGAGGCCAAGGTCAAGGAGCTCTATCTCTGGGCCTTCTCCCGCGACGCCGAGTCGAGCGAGGTCGCCACGGCCAAGGAACACATTGAGAAGAAGGAGAAGAAGGGCACCGATGCCGACGCCAAGAAAAAGGCCAAGCGTGAAGCCTATGAAGACATCGTGTGGGCCTTGGTGAGCAGCAAGGAATTCTTGTTCAACCACTGAACACGGCGGTGGCTGGCTTGCCAGTCCGCCCCGCTTCCGAACTCAAACAACGTGTGCCGGCGGTTCATCCCGCCGGCATTTTTCTTTCAACCGCCCTTGGTCCAGCGCTGTGCCGCCTCGAACTCCGCCGGAGTGTTCAGGTTCAGCAACTGCGCGGGAAACGTCTTCGCCGGGCGGAGGTTCCTGGCGTGCACGCGCTCCGCAAACGCCTGGAGGGAAAAGCGCTTTTCTGTCAGGGCTTGGGCCACGGCGAGCTGCGCGTCCCGGTCCAGGGCAAAAGGAAAGCCCGCACCTTCAGCCGTCCGGGTGAACACCGGCCCCTTTGCCCGTCCCGCCTGCCTGATCAAGTCCGTCGTCACGAACGGCTGATCGCACGACAGGAACACCAGCCGCCTGGCGCGGCTGCGATTGAAGGCCGTCCACACGCCCCCGAGCGGACCGCAACGTGGCACTGCATCCCGCCACACCACGCGCACTGGCCAGCCAGTGGCCCGTGCTGCCGTCCGCACCCACGTCAGCAGCGCGCGCCCGCCCAGCCGCAAGCGCGCCTTGTCCCGCCCCATGCGCGAACTGAGGCCGCCGGCCAGGATGAAAACCTGCACCGCCGCACCGCTCCCGGTCCGGCCTGGGCGCGGACGCGCGGCGGCTGGCAATGGCGGGCGGTTCAACGGCACGGCCCGATTTGCCTCCAGCCCGGGCCCGCCTGCAACCTGTTTCTGGACGAAGAATAGCATTGCCAGCGCAAGGGTGGCTGATAGGTTGCGCCCTCTTTTCTGCGGATACGCAGGAAGGAAAACGGCCTTAAACCAAACAGCCCGTGCCCGTGTGGGCAGGGGCGGCCACCGTAACACCCAATAGAAATCCCGAGTTCTGCGGGATGGCCCGCCCGCTGGTCAAACAGCGATGGCAGGCTGACAACCAACCGGAACGATTAGACACATGATGACCATCGGTATCAAAGAGTTGCTCGAGGCAGGCGTCCATTTCGGCCACCAGACCAAGCGGTGGAACCCCAAGATGAAGCAGTTCATCTTCGAGGCCCGGAACGGCATCCACATCATCGACCTGAGCAAGACGGCCGAGCAGTTGCAGAAGGCCTGCGAATTCCTCGCCAACACCGTGCGCGGCGGCGGCAACGTCCTCTTCGTCGGCACCAAGAAGCAGGCGCAGGAAGCCGTGCGCGAATCCGCCAAGGCCTGCGGCCAGTTGCACATCACCGAGCGCTGGCTCGGCGGCACCCTCACCAATCTCAAGACCATCAAGCGCTCGCTCGCCCGGTATAAGAAGCTCGAGACCATGTTCGCCGACGGCAGCGCCGGCAAATACGGCAAGAAGGAGCAGTCCGCCCTGAACCGCGAACTCCAGCGCCTCATCAAAAACCTCGAAGGCGTCCGCGCCCTCGACAAGCAGCCCGATGTGATGTTCGTCGTGGACATGAAGCGCGAGCACAACGCCGTCGCCGAGGCCCGCAAGCTCAAGATCCCCATCGTCGCCATCGTGGACACGAACTGCGACCCCGAGCTGGCCGACTATCCCATCGCCGGCAACGACGACGCCATCCGCTCGGTCCGCCTGCTGCTCGCGGCGGTGACCGAGGCCTGCGGCAAGGCCCGAGCGGAATACGAGGCCAAGCACGCCCGCAACCAGCCGGCTGCTGAACCCGCCCCGGCCGCCCCCGAGGCCACGGTCGCCCCCGAGGCGCTCGCCGCCCTCGCCACCCCGGCCCAAGCCTAGTCAACCTGATCAATCATCGTGGTGGGTGGCCGACCGCCGCCCGCCCTTTCAACTTTAATTTTTCAACTCCAACTCCGAATACTTATGGCTGAAATCACCGCCGCCAACGTAGGCAAGCTGCGCGAGATGACCGGCGCAGGCTTGATGGACTGCAAGAAAGCGCTCACCGAAAACAACGGCGACCTCGACCTCGCCGTGGACTGGCTCCGCAAAAAAGGCGTCGCCAGCGCCGCGAAGAAGGCCGACCGCGCCGCCAATGAAGGCGTCATCGCCCAGCACATCGCCCCCGGCTCCAAGGTCGGCGTGCTCCTCGAAGTCAACTGCGAAACGGACTTCGTCGCCAAGAACGACCAGTTCCGGGCCTTCTGCGACGAGCTCGCCAAGAAGATCGCCGGCAACCCGACGGCTGACTTGGAGCCCGACCGCGTCGCCGCCGTCGCCAAGATTGGCGAGAACATCCGCCTCAACCGCCACACCCGCTGGGAAGTCACCGGCAACGGCCTCATCGCCGCCTACATCCACACCGGCGCGAAAGTCGGCGTGCTGGTGGAAGTCGGCGCCGGCAAGGAAGCCACCGTCTCGAACGAGGCCTTCAAGGAACTCGTGCGCGACATCACCCTGCAAATCGCCGCCGGCAACCCCACCGCCGTTAGCCGTGACCAGGTGCCCGCCGACGTCCTCGACAAGGAGGACGAGATCGCCCGCAACTCCGACGCCCTCAAGGGCAAGCCCGCCGCCGCCATGGCGAACATCCTCAAGGGCAAGCGCGAGAAATACTTCCAGACCGTCTGCCTCGTCGAGCAGGGCTTCGTGAAGAAGAACGGCGAAGTCACCGTGAAGGAGCACATCGGCACCGTCGGCAAAGCCCTCGGCGACGAGGTCACCGTCCGCCGTTTCCTCCGCTACCAGATCGGCGTGGCCTGAGTTTTAGTTCAAACAACGAACGCAACGGGCACCTCGCAAGGGGTGCCCGTTTGGCTTTTCGGCTTTTAGAGCCTGTCTGAAAATTGGGAGGGGTCCTGTTTTCAGACAGGCTCTCAGGGAAAGTTGCAGAGCTTGCTTAACCACGGATGCACACGCATGCACACCACTGAAGCCTGATACCAACTACCGGAATACTCTGGTCGAATCGGTGCCTTGGGCCAGCGTGTGCGCTCTCCCTCACCCCGGCCCAACCCATGATCCTGTGTTGGTAGGGCGGGCTGTCCTCAGCCCGCCGTCGCCCACCCGGACGCCCTTGCACCTCGGCGGCGCGGTGAGGACACCGCGCCCTACC
>CAIPBN010000903.1 GCA_903863315.1 uncultured Verrucomicrobiota bacterium
ACTGCGGTCGCTCCAGTTGATGCGGAACTTCATGCCGAGATGGTTCACCACCGAGTGGTCGCCGGAGTCCATGATGCCGCCACCGCCGTAATGGGTCGGTCCCATAAAATCCTTTTCAAAACGGCCGGCCGTGCTCCAGCGGCTGATGCGCTTGGGCTGGAAGGCTTGTTCGACCACCCACAATTTGCCGGCGGAATCCATCGCCATCGCCGACGGCTCGGTGAAGCGTGTCGGGTCAAACGGGCCAAGCTGCGCGCCGCCCGGCGTGCCGACCGTGCGGACGTGTGCGCCGGTCTTCGGGTCGAACACCTGAATTGCCGCCGTGGTGCGGTCGAGCGCGTAGAGCAGGCCAGCGGCATCGAAGACCAGGCTGCGCGGCTGTTTGAGCTGGGCGCGTGGGATGACCAGTTCGCTTTTGAGCGCGGCCGTCTGGCTGGCGAACTCCGGGATGCGCACGATGCCGCGCTGGCTGGCGGCGTAGAGCGTGCCGTCTTTTGTGAAACCCAACGCGCCGGGCTGATCAAAAGCCAGGTGCCGCAACACCTTTGCCTCGGGCTTGGCTTCCTCCGCGCCGGGCAACTGAATCAGCGTCAGCCGCCGCGCGAACGTCGGCGGCAGCTCGGGATCACCGCTGCCGACGGGCTGGAAGGCGATGAGGGAGCTGAACCCGCCGTTGGGCGCGACGTCCATGTTCGGCGGCTCGACAATGCGCACACGCAGCGCCCGCACGTTGAGCGTCTCGCCGAAGTCCCCGTGGATGACCCGGTGGTAATGCCAGTTCATCTTCACGTGGTTCTTGGTCTGCTGGTGCAGGTGGACCTGCTTCCAGTTGGCGTCATGCTTGAACGACTCGGGTGTGATGGCCGCGTCATCCGGTCCGGTCCACGCATCCACGGCGACACCGGCGCGAACCATCGGGTCCAGAATCGCGAAGCCGCGCACGGGCGTCGGGGTCTTCCAGACAAGGCCGGCGATGGGCGGGTTGCCGTAGGAAATGGGCTGCTGCGGCCCGCGCGACGTGTGCCAGCCGCCGCCGGGCGTGGCTTTGCCTTCCAGCAAGACCAACTCGGCCTCGCGCGCGGCATCGCGGAAGCGGCGGTTCATCACCAGGCCGTAATCCAGTTTCCGCAGATGCGGCGAGGTGAAGGCCAGCACGCGCGTGTTCAAGCCCTGCGCGGGCACCGCCAACGCCGGGCGATTCGTGCCGTCGCTCTTCAGCTCCACCCAAAGGTTTGGGTCGAAACGCAGGTCCATGTCGCCCACCTGTTCGAGTCCGGCCAGCGCGTCATCGCCACCGGCATCGGCATTCGGGCCGCGCGCGGCGGGGTCGAAGGCGGCGGGCAATGGCTTGCCGGGCCGCAGCGCATAGACCTTCTTGTCGCCGCGCGGGAGAAGGACTGTTCCCACTGGCACGTCGCGGCGCAGACGCAGCACCAGCGTGTTTGCCAGCGGGCCTTTCGTCGCCGTCTGGCCCCAACTGGCCTGCTGCGAACTCGTGATGGTCAGGAATGTGCCCAGCACCGCCTCAGCCGGAGTGTAGGCCGTCTCGTGAACCTTCTGGTTGCCGGGCGGCGGATAGCTGCGGGGCAGATCGAAGTCGCCGGGCTTCAAGGTTGAAGTGATCCATGCCGGTTCGCGGCCGTTGTAGCTCACCACCATCAGCCCGTTGTGGCAGGCGACGCCGCTGCGGTCCGTGGGGATGTAGTCGTTCGCGTGGCCGGGCACCTCTTCGGAATACGCGAAGCGATGGATGCTCTTCGTCTCGAAGCGGTTGGCCGGATCGATCCGGAAAATCTGGTCGTTGTTCACGATGTAGGCGAACCGCCCGTCGCTCGTGAGGCGCATCGCGCCGTGGTCGGCGTGCCAGAGCTTGCGCCCTTCGAGATCCGTGGCGATCAATGGGATGCCAAACTCCGCGCCCAAGGCACCGAGGAAGATGGTGTCCTTCACCGTGGTGACGGAGCAGGGCGGTGAGTGATCCGCCATCCACCAGCCGCCGCCGGGCACGGGTGCGCGCCACGGTGGCTGGCCGGCGGTGTAAACCGTGTTTTCGTAAGTCAGCGTGAGGGGCGGGCGCGCGAGACCGCGCCAGACATATTTGCCGGGCTTCACGTAGTTGCCGGCATCGTCGCGCAAATCCCAACCCTCGCGCACCGCCCCTGCCGCGCGCGGCACCTCGGCGATGAGGCGGCGCACGTCCGTGCCCTCCGCCGTGGCAAGCCGGATGGCGGGGAAGCCGGCAAACGGCATGTCGTAGGCGACGCTGACTGGCGGTGGGGGAACGAAGCTTTGCGGCGCGGCCTCACCGGGCTTGAGCGCGACCAGCGGCATGATGGCGAACTGGTTTTGTCCGCTGCGCTGCCAGTTGTTGATGGTCAGCCGCAGTCCGCGAACCGGGGCCGCATTCATCGGCAGGTCGCGCAGGACGGGACCACTGGCCGGCAAACGTGTGGTGAGGTTTGTGTTCCACGCTGCTGCGGCCAAGGTGGCGGGGTGGGTGTCATTGTCGGCCAGGGCCGCCGCCACGATCGCGTCACGTCCGGGTTGGGCCGCCAGCGCGATGCCTGCGATGGGGAGCGCGGTGGGCCAGTAGCCCAGCCACTGTTCGCCGGTCTTCACATCCCGCCGCCACTCGGTGCCGCCGAGCTGCGCGGGGTTCCAGTAACGGCCGGCGAGCAGCAGCGCACAGCGCAACGTCGAGACATGACGGCCTTCCTCCCACGGCAGGTTGTGCACGCGGTGGGTGAACCGCAGCGCGCGCACCGGGAGGTTCTCCGGGAGGAGCTTCACCGACCCAAATGGCAGCGCGAGCCACTGCCCCTCGTCATTCACGTCGCCGGGATACGGGGCATCCGCCTTCAGGATCGCGACGGCCCCGGCCTCCTCGTATTCCGTGCAGAGCGTCCCCGCCGCGACTGGTTGCCGGAAGGCAATCCGGAAACGGCGAATCTCCCCTCCCAGCGCGGGCGTGCTCCAGACATTGGTGGCCGCGCCGGTGCGCAATCCTGTCAGCACTTCAACCAGCTCATCTGTCAGCACATTCGTGAGCCGGCGACCCGATTCGAAGGCCGCGCACTGGGCCGCATCAACATCTCCGGGTCGAAGCGCCAGTCGCGGGGAGGTGCCTTCTTGCGCTCCCGCAATCGTGACCAGTGCCAGCAACACGAACCAGTGGAAGAGGGGGCCTGACACCGGGGTTTGCGCTCGCCGGGCGGCGGCGCGCAGATTAAGTTTTCGGGCCATGAGGGCGCGACTATCAGCCCTCCGTCGGTGAGCTAGCAAGTCCCCAAGATTTCCAACGGGGCAGGGGAGTCCCGTTCAAGTTGAAAGGCCCCAATACGAACACCGCGTTGTGCCTATGGTGTCCGCAACTGAAAGAACTGCGCGCCGTTGTTGTAGGGCACGAAGACTTCGCCGTCGGGGAAACGGCCCGCCGCGTTGGTGAGAGTCGAGAGCACCCCGGCCACCCCGGTCCCGGAGCGCAGCTCGTAGGTGCGCCCGGCTGCCGCTGGCCAGCTTACCCGAAGCAGTTGCGCGTTCCACGGCGATGCGTCGAGCGTGAAGGTAAACGGCGAGTTTAACTGGCCCGGATGCGATCCGATGGCCTGCTCGCGGACGTTGGAAAACCCATCGCCATCCGGGTCATCCTGGGGGCCGAAGGCGAGCGAGCCAAGATGGGCCAGCTCCCAGTCGTCATCCAGCCCGTCCGCATCGGTGTCCCGGATGGACACGCCCGTGAGCATGAGGCTCACCAAGTTCACGCTTCCTGTGTCCGCGGG
>CAIPBN010000904.1 GCA_903863315.1 uncultured Verrucomicrobiota bacterium
AGATCATTCACGTGCAGGGCCACTTCTTTCAGGACTGGCTGTTGCAGGCGACCGACTATAACTGGCGGCTGCTGGCCAGCGAGGGGGGCAAGCTCCGCGCCGTGGGCGACATCGGCACGCACTGGATTGATGCGGTTTCATTCATTCTCGGCGCGCGTGTGGAATCGGTGTTCGCGCACCTGGAGACGTTTCACAAAACCCGCTACCGGCCCCGGGGCGAGGTGCAGACGTTCGCGAAGGTGGACCCAAAGACGATGGTTCCATATCGCTGCGACACGGAGGATTTCGGCAGCCTGCTGCTCAAGTTCGGCCGGGCAAAGCACGGCTTCGTGAACGGCGTGCACGCCAACGCCTCCATCTCGCAGGTCGCCGCCGGCTGGAAATGCAGTCTCGCACTCGGCATTTACGGCACCAAGGGCAGCGTGCGCTGGGACCTCCAGCAGCCGAACGAAATCCTCGTCGGCCGGCGCGACGATCCAAACCAAGTTCTTCAGCGCGCCACGGCTGGCTTCAACGAAGATGTCGCGGGTTTCACCGATTATCCCGGCGGCCATCCGGAAGGTTTCCCCGATAGCCACAAGATGCATTACCGCGCCGTCTATGAGCACATCGCCAGCGGTCGAAAAACACCGGTGCTCTTTGCCACGGCGGCGGATGGGCATCACGAAGTGAAGCTCTGCGAAGCCATCCTGCGGAGCAGCCGTGCCCGGAAATGGGTGTCGGCCTGAGTAGGATGAACTGTCCGGCTGAACCTGGTGCCTGCACTGAACCATGCAGTCGGGGTTGGGGAGCGCGCCCGCCCCGGGTGCAGCCAACCGCGCCCTCGCGGTTTGCAGGAGCGGTGCGAACGACCGCACGGTTTCGTTTGCTCACACGCGCCCGAGTTCGGCGCGAGGGCGCGCCGAACCGCAGCCGGGGCGGCTGCGCTCCCCATGCTTTCAACTGCATCGTTTCGGCTGAGGAATCCTCGTGACTCCCTCCGGCAGTTTGCTATCCATCCCCGACCCAATAACACCATGAACACCACGCGCCGCTCCTTCCTCGCTTCCGCAACCACCTTGGGCACGCTGGCCGTTGCCGCTTCGGCGGCCGCGCCGGCACCTGTGCTCAAGACCGGCATGAAGTTCTCGCGTCCGGCGAAGATGAAGCTCGGCACCGTCACCTACAACCTCGCGAAGGACTGGGACGTGGCCACCATCATCAAGAACTGCACCGAGGCCAGGTTCGAGGGCGTCGAGCTGCGCACGACCCACGCGCACAAGGTCGAGGTCAACCTCAGCAAGGCCGAGCGCGCGGAGATCCGGAAGCGCTTCAAGGACTCGCCCGTGGAGCTGATGAGCCTGGGCAGCGCGTTCGACTATCACACGCCGGATCAGGCCAAGCTCAAGAAGGACATTGAGGCCACCAAGGAATACATCGTTCTTGCCCACGACGTTGGCGCCTCGGGCGTGAAGGTCCGGCCCAACGGCCTGCCCAAGGAAGTGCCGGTGGAGAAGACGCTCGAACAAATCGGCCGGTCTTTGCGTGAGCTGGGACAGTTCGCCGAGGCGCACGGCCAGCAGATTCGGGTTGAGGTCCACGGGCGTGGCACGGAGCAGTTGCCACACGTCAAGACCATGATGGATGTGGCCGGCCACAAGCTGGTCGGCGTCTGCTGGAACTGCAATCCCACGGACCTGGATGGTGAAGGCTTTGACCGCAACTTCGATCTGGTGAAAGACAAGATCTTCACCGTCCACATGCGGGACTTGTATCTGGAGGACTATCCGTTCCGCCGGCTGTTCAAGCGTCTCAACGAAATTGGCTATCAAGGCTTTTGCCTGGCGGAAATCCCCGACAGCAAGGAGCCCGTGCGGCTCATGCAATACTATCGTAGCCTCTGGCTGGCCTATCAGGACCTGCTGTAGCTGCGGTGTTGGTTTGTCGGGTCACGGCTGAACAACACTCGCGCCGACGGTGGCTGCAAAACCGGGATTGCCAGCCGCAACAGTAGTTTTATCCTGACCACATCCAACCGGATGAGCAGCCAGGGAAGCCGATTCAAGCCCGAGCCCGAATCCGTCGCACCGGGCGGCGCGACGCACGCGTTTGCGTTGCGGCATCCCTTGGTTTTCGTGGCGCTAGCCTATGGTGGTGGAGTGGTCCTGGGCTGGTGGTTGGAGGGGCCGCTGCCGGTTTTGTTTGGTGTGGCGGCCCTGCTCTCGCTCTGGGCGGTGGTGGACACTGCGCGGCGGATTTGGCTGTTGGGGCCGCTGCTGTTGCTGTTGGGATGGGTGAACATGGCCCAGCAACAGGCGAAAGTTTCGCCTTGGGATTTGCGTGGACTGGTGGCTGACAAGCCGGAGCTGGTCACCCTGCAAGGACGGTTGGTGGAGACGCCGACGCACCGAATTTTTCTCCGGGAGGAACAGGAGTCGTGGCGTTCCCACGCGGTCGTCGAAGTGCTGGCGCTTCGTCGTCGGGGTGAGTGGCAGGCCGCTTGCGGGCGGGTGGCGGTGACAACGCCCGGGCAGGTGGATGCCGGCTTTTACGCGGGACGTTTGGTGGAACTGACCGGCGTGCTGAAGCAACCACCCGGCGCGCTGGCTGAAGGGTTGTTCGACTACCGGCAGTTTCTCCGCTGGCAGGGCATTCACTTCCAGCTTCAGTGCCAGGGAACGCGCGACTGGCGGCTGGTGCCGGAGGCGGACGCTCCGCTGAAACCACCGCTGCCCGACCGCTTCCGCACCTGGGCGCAAGGCACGCTCGGGCGGGGGCTGCCGGTGGAGGATGAGGAATTGCGCCTGCTCTGGGCGATGACTTTGGGCTGGCGGACCGCGCTGACGGACGAGGTGGCCGAGCCGTTCATGCGTTCAGGGACGATGCATGTGTTTGCCATCAGCGGGCTCCACATCGTCCTGATTGCCGGCATGCTTGTGGCCGTGTTGCGGGCGATGCAACTGCCCCGGAGCGCGTGCGGGGCACTGATCATCCCGTTGATCTGGTTTTACACGCTGACAACCGGCTGGCAGCCCTCGGCGGTCCGATCGACGATCATGATGACGGTCATCATCGTCGGGTGGACGTTGCAACGACCGGGTAACCTGTTGAATTCCCTGGCGGCGTCGGGCCTGTTCATCCTGGTCGCGGATCCCAGCCAGTTGTTCCAAGCCAGCTTCCAGCTTTCGTTCTTTGTGGTGCTCAGTCTCGCGTTGTTGCTGCCTCCGTTTGAGCGGCTGCGGCAACGGCTGCTCCAGACGGATCCGTTTCTGCCGGATGAACTGCGGCCGCGCTGGCAGCAGTGGCTGGACGAACCGGTGAGGTTTGTAACGACGAACTTCGCCACCTCGCTCGCGGCGTGGGTGGGATCGCTTCCGCTGATCGCGCACTATTTCCACCTCTTCACCCCGGCCAGCCTGCTGGCCAATCTCGTCGTGGTGCCGCTCAGCAGCTTGGCGCTGATGTGCAACCTCGGCGCGCTCTTTTGTGCTGACTGGCTGCCGTGGCTCGCCGAGGTGTTCAATCACTCCGGCTGGCTCTTCATGCGCGGCATGATTGCGTTCAGCCAGTGGACCACCACGCTGCCCGGCGCGTTCTGGTATCTCCGGGCTCCGGAGGCCTGGGAGCTGGGCGCCTACTACGGGCTCGTGCTCCTGCTTGCGGCGGGCTGGTTCTGGACACCGGGCCGGCGCGCGGTGGCTTGGGGTGTTCTGACCGTGGCGACGGGTGGGTGGATCGCGGCGGGCTGGCAGGGACGCGACACGGTGCGGTTGACCGTGCTGGGGCAGGGGGCCGGATCCATTTTCTGCGCCGTGCCCGGGCATGGGCGATGGTTGATGGACTGCGGCAGCGAGTCAGCCTCCGGCTTTTTGGTGAAGCCGTTTCTTCGCGGACAGGGTGTGAACCGGCTGGAGCACCTGGTGCTCACCCATGGCGATCAGCGCCGGGTGGGAGGTTTCAATCTCCTCTGGCACGAGTTTCAGCCCGGGCAGGTCTGGACAAGTCCCGTCGCCTCGCGTTCGCCGGCTTACCGGGCGGCCTTGGCATTCGTAAAAAAGGAGTCATTGCCTTGGACGGCCGTGAGCGCCGGCAGGCGCGCTTCCGGCTGGGAGGTGCTGCATCCGGCGGTCGCCGACAAGTTCGAGCGGGGGGATGACAATGCGCTGGTGTTGCGCGGCGAGTTTCACGGTGTGCGGGTGCTGTTCCTGTCGGAGCTGGGAGCGCTGGGGCAACGGGCGTTGCTGGACCGGGGATCGGACCTGCGCGCGGACATCATCGTGGCGGGCATGCCAGAGCAGGGCGAACCGTTGAGCGACCACCTGCTCGCCGCCGTGCAGCCCCGGCTCATCGTGCTGACGGACGCTGAATTTCCCTTGTCCAAGCGGGCTCGACCCCAACTGCGCGCCCGGCTGGAGCGGCACAATGTTCCGGTCCTGCGGCTCGCGGAATCGGGTTCGCTGACCCTGCTCATCAACGCGGACAAGGTGATTGTGAGCGACGTGCGCGGCCAACCGCTGGCGCATTGGCCGTCCGTCAAACAATGACGGCAAACTTTCTTGGGGTCGTATCCGGTGCCGGCGGGTGTCGGTGCGTGTGGTGGTTCCGAATCCAATCTTGCGCTTTAGGGTCTCAAACCTAGACTCGCCCTCCCGCTGGCTTCGGCTGGCGTCTGAGATGAGCCAACAACGGATCTATTATTTCGACAACAACGCCACCACACGGGTCGCCCCGGAGGTCGTGGAGGCGATGATGCCTTACTTCACCGAGTTTTGGGGCAATCCATCGAGCGCCTACGCATTCGGGAACCAGGTGGTCAGGCAACTCGACGCCGCCCGGGAGAAGGTGGCCGCACTCATCGGGGCCGATCCGCGCGAGATCGTCTTCACGAGCTGTGGCACGGAGGCGAACAACACCGCCCTGCACAGCGCCCTGGTCACGCAGCCGGGCAAGCGGCACCTGCTGACCACGGCGGTCGAGCACTCGGCGAACATCAAGTATGGCGAGTATCTCCGGCGGCGTGGCTATGAGGTGACGTTTCTGCCCGTGGAGTCGGATGGTTCGATTGATCTCCACCTGCTGGAGAAGTCCATCCGTCCGGACACGGCCATGGTGTCCGTGATGTGGGCCAACAACGAGACCGGCGTGCTGTTCCCGCTCGAAGAAATCGCCGCGATCTGCCGGAGCAAAGGCGTGCTCTACCACACAGACGCCGTGCAGGTGCCGGGCAAGCTGAAGATGGATGTGGATGAACTGGGCGTGGATTTCCTTTCGCTCTCCGCCCACAAGCTGCATGCGCCCAAGGGCGTCGGGCTGCTTTATTGCCGCTACACCGCGCCCTATCACGGGCACCTCATCGGCGGTGGCCAGGAGAAGGGCCGGCGGGGTGGCACCGAGAACGTGCCTTACATCGTGGGTTTCGGCCGGGCGGCCGAGTTGGCCATGGCCTCCATCAACGACGAGAACACCCGCATCCGGGCGCTGCGCGATCGGCTGGAGCAGACGATTCTGCGGACCATTCCGAACACCAGCCGCAACGGCGGACGCGATGCGCGGCTGCCCAACACCAGCAACATCGCGTTCGACGGTTGCGAGGCGGAGGGAATCTTGCTGCTGCTGGGGCGGGAGGGCATCTGCGTCTCGAGCGGGTCCGCCTGCACGACTGGTTCCATGGCCCCGAGTCATGTGCTGACGGCAATGGGCCTGACGCCCGCACGGGCGCGGAGCTCCATCCGTTTCAGCCTTGGGATCTACAACACGGCAGAGGATGTGGACTACCTGCTCGAGAAGCTCCCCCCCATCATTGAGCGGTTGCGGGCTGCGCCGGTGTCGGCGGAGGCCAAAGTGGTTTGAGGCGCGGGGGGCAGTCCATCAAGTGATTTCGCCACTTGCCGGGCCAGTGCCGGTTCCGGCACAGTCTGCGGCCCGGTCGCCGCAAGTAGCGCTGGCCGCTGAATTTCATGCAGAGCACGCATAATTGGCACATTCAGGCTACACGCCCCATCATTACGCCACGCCAACTCTCCGAGGCGCTTCCGCTCACTGCGGAACTGGCCGAGACAGTTGTTGCCGGCAGGCACACCGTGCAAAACATCCTCGACCGCAAGGATGGCCGGCTGCTGGTGATCGTCGGGCCGTGCTCGATTCACGACCCGGTGGCAGCGGTGGATTACGCGCGCCACCTGCTGCCGCTGCGCAACGAGTTGAAGGACCGCATGGAGATCATCATGCGCGTCTATTTCGAAAAGCCCCGCACCATCCTGGGCTGGAAGGGTTTGATCAACGATCCGCACCTGAACAACTCCTGCGACATCGAGACCGGCTTGAAGGTGGGGCGCCGGCTGCTGCTCGACATCGTCGGGCTGGGCATGCCGGTGGCTACGGAGTTTCTGGATCCCGTGGTGCCCCAGTATCTGGCGGATCTCGTGAGCTGGGCGGCCGTGGGCGCGCGCACCACGGAGTCCCAGACCCACCGCGAGATGGCCAGCGGGCTTTCCATGCCGGTGGGTTTCAAGAACGGCACTGATGGCAGCTTGGAAACCGCCGTCAACGCC
>CAIPBN010000905.1 GCA_903863315.1 uncultured Verrucomicrobiota bacterium
CTATCTCGCGCGGATGCAGGCGTGTGGCACCGCGTTCGGGGAACTGCCGGTGAGCGGCTACTTCTGGCGTGCGGTGTCCGGCATGGGCAGCCCGATGGATTATGTCGCGGGCCTGAGCCTCACGTTCGAGCAGGCAAACCTCGACTTCGCCCGGCACTTTGCGCGCGGCTTCGCGACGGTCGGCGACACGGACACGGCGAAGTTGCTCGACCAAATCTACCGGGACGAGATTGCGCACGTCGCCTACGGCTTGAAGTGGTTTCGCCGCTGGAAGCAGCCAGGGCAAAGCGACTGGGAGGCTTTCTGCCAGCAGTTGAAATTTCCGCTGTCACCGCAGCGGGCGAAGGGCATCTCGCTCAATGTGGAAGGCCGCCGCGCCGCCGGACTAGACGCGCAGTTCATCGCGGAGCTGGACGTGTTCGCGCAGTCGAAAGGCCGCACGCCGAGCGTCTTCGTCTTCAACCCGTTCGCTGAGGGCCGCATCGCGCAGGGCAAGTCCTTCACGCCAGTGAAGCATCAAACCCAGCTCGCGCGCGACCTCACAGCGCTGCCGATGTTCCTGTGCCGGCAGGACGACATCGTGATCGTTGAGCAGCGGCCGGCGGTGGAGTTTCTCAGCGGACTAAAGCAGGCGGGCTTCTCGCTGCCGGAGTTCGTGGAATGGAGCGCCGGTCTCCGACCCGGCGTTGTTCAGAGCGCGCAGCACGCCGGCTCGGAGAGCGGCGCTCCGCTGCGTGCGCTCGCCAAGCGCAAGCTCGGCCGCCTGCGCCCGTGGGCTTGGGGCCCGGACAGCGTGGAGTTACTCGCGCCGCTTTTCGGCAGCCTCACTGGTGAATCGCGCACGGCGGAAAGCGCCTTCAATCACAAACTCGCAAAGCTCTACTCGAAGGCGTGGAGCGCGAATTTCCTGCGAGCTTTCCTCACCGGTGATGGAACGGGCGACGCGCCCGCGTCCGAACGGGAGCCACAGACGGCGGCTGCAAGCCGCCGGCACGGCACTGGTGCGCTCCTGCTTTGTTCACCGGAAGAGGTGGGCGTCGCCGTGGACACACTGGACGACGCGCTCGCCGCCATCGCGACGATTCGTCAGCGCGGGCACCACCGCGTCGTTGTGAAGCAAGCCTTCGGTCTCGCGGGACACAACGCGCTGCGGCTGTGGGAGCCGGAGCTGCTGGATACCCAGCGGCGCTGGCTGGAGAAGTCCTTGCACGGCGGTCGGCAAGTCGTCATCGAGCCGTGGCTGGAGCGACTCGTGGATTTTTCCGTGCAAATGGAGATGGGCACGGATGGCTTGCAACTCGTCGGCTACACTGGCTTGCAAACGGACGTGAAAGGCCAGTTCCTCGCCAACACCGCCGCGCCTCAGCACGCGCGCTCGCTCCCAGCCGCCGTGTTGGATTGCTATCGTGATCGTCCCGGTGCCCCTGCCCTCCTGCACCAGTTCTTCGCAGGGCTGACCGCACGCCTGGCTGCGGAACTCAAAGTAGCTGGCCACTTCGGTCCGGTGGGAATTGACGCCTTTGTGTATCGCGATGCCGCAGGGCAGGTCCGCCTTAAGCCGGTCGTCGAAATCAACCCGCGTTACACGATGGGCCGGCTCACGCTTGAGTTGATGAAGCGCGTCGCGCCCGGCGCGCACGGCTCCTTCCGTCTCGTCAACGCGGCGGGACTCCGGGCAGCGGACTGCGGGGACTTCCCCGCCTACGCGCAACTTCTGCGGGAGCAATGCCCCCTGAGACTGGAGGGGGAACCTGTTCCCAAAATCCGCTCCGGCGCGCTGTGTTTGAACGACCCGGCGGAGGCGCAAGCGGTGCTCGCCGTATTTGAAGTTCTCCCCCAGCCGAAGTCCGTCTGACCGCCAGGCTTTGCGGAGCGGCGCTTCCATAGCCCACTGCCGCTTCTCCAATTTTGACCGGAACAGGCGAAGATTGAACTTTGCCCCCCCCCGCCCGCTGCCTATAAGAAGCGCATGTTGCCGAAGCTACTCTCCGCGGGCGGGCCCGTCATGTGGCTGCTGCTCCTCCTGAGCGCGGTCGCCGTGGCCGTGTTCATCGAGCGGTCCCTGCATTACCACCGCGCCCAGATCAACTCCGCCGAGTTCCTTGCGGGGGTGCGCACCGTGCTCAAGCGCGACAACGTGGTCGAAGCGCTCTCGATCTGCGACGCCACGCCCGGCCCGGTGGCGCGACTGGTGAAGAACGCGATCCTCAGCCGTGAACGTGGTCGCGAGGGCGTGCGCGAGGCGTTGGAGGACACCGGGCTTCAGGAAGTCCCCCGGCTGGAGGAGAAGCTCAACCTCATCGCCACCATCGCCCAGATCGCGCCGTTGCTGGGGCTGCTGGGCACCGCCCTCGGCTTCATCAAGATGTTTGGCGTGATGGAGCGCGAAGGCCAGTTCGCCCACGCCGCGCTGCTCACCGGCGGGGTGTGGCAGGCGCTCGTCTGCACGGCCATGGGGCTGGCCGTTTCAATTCCCTGCTATCTGGGCTACAATTATCTCGTCAGCCGCGTGAACCAGATCGTGCTCGACATGGAGAAATCGTCGAACGAAATCCTGAACCTCGTCACCGGCGAGAACGGCAGAAAGGGATGAACTCCTCTCAAAACAGCGCCGCCGCCCCCACCGGCAGTATCTTCTCGATGCCGGTGCGTGCGCTTGTCTTCCGCCCATGAGATTCTCCCGTCATGCCCGCATCTTCCGCGGCCAGCTCGACGCGGCACCGTTCGCGGGGGTGTTTTTTCTGGTCCTGATTTTCCTCACGTTCCACTCACAACTTGTCTTCACCCCCGGGGTGAAGGTGCAACTCGATCTCCCGCAAGCGGATGGGCTGCCGGGCACGGGCAATCCGACCGCCGTGGTGGCGGTGGCCCGGAGCGGGCAGTTTTACTACGAGAACCAGGTCATCGCCGAGCCCGAGCTCAAGCTGCGGCTGCACGCCCTCGCGGAAAAGGCGAAGCTCCGCGGGGCCCAGCTCACACTGGTGGTGCTGGCCGACAAGTCGGTGCCCAACGACACGCTTGTGCGGCTGGCGGAACTCGCCCGGCAATCCGGCATTAATGAACTGTTGCAGGCCACCCGTCCCCGGCTGACGCCGCAACCCAGCATCACCCCTGCCCCATGAATGGCAGCCTACCCGAGGATTCACCGTGGTCACGGCAGCGCTGGTTTTTGCTGGTGTTGGTGATCTTTGGTCTGCACCTCGCCGCCCTCTGGCTCGTCTCTGAACGCACCGGGCAGGTGCGCCTGCGGACCGAGCCGCGCGCCATGGCCCGTTGGCAGACTTCGCCGGCTGGCGCACAAAAGCTGCTCGACGCCCTCGAAGTCAGCGATCCCACGCTCTTCGCGATGGTGAACACCGGCGGCTTCTCCGGAGCCGCGTGGTTGCAGCCGCCGCCGCCCACGTATCGCGCGAGTGAGTGGACCGATGCGCAACGCTGGCTGGCCCAGCCGGTCCAAACCCTGGGCGAGGCCTTTCAGCACTTCGCAACCAACCAACGCGCGCCGCTCTTCGAGCCGGCCCGCAAACCCGAAGCACCGGTGCCGACCCTTGCCGTGCGCCAACCCGTCCTGCGCGAGCGCTCCCGGCTGATCGTCGAGGGCTCCCTCGTCCAGCGGCCCCTGGTGCAAAGCCCGCCGCTGCGCTCATGGCCGGCGGCGGACGTGCTGGCAGACACACGCGTGCAGGTGCTGGTGGACGCCGACGGGCTGATTTTTTCGCCGCGGCTGCTCAGTCCCGGTGGCGTGCAGGATCCGATGCAGCGTGCGGCCGACCAGCATGCGATCGAACTCACCCGAGCCCTCCGCTTCGCTCCCGCCCCGGGCCGACCGACCACCTCATCGGCTCCGCCCGAGCCGGGCACACTCGTCTTTCAATGGCACACGACCGCCCCGCCAGCAGCCTCGAAATAGCCCGTGCCCGCTGATGTCTTCATCTTTTGCTACGTGACCTTCCTCATAGGGGGCATCGCCGCCGTGGGCGTGCTGTCCGAGCGGCGACGGCGGCGCTTTGAACCGGAACCCACCGAGGACAACCTCTTCCGCTGCCGCAAATGCAGCTATGTTTACACCGATGATTCCGATGTGGAATTGTCCCGCTGCCCGCAATGTGGCGTGTCGAACGAAGCCGTGGAATTCTGAGCGATCGCCCCAATGTCCACCGCAACAACCGCCCTCGAGATCGCCCAAGCTCTCGTCCGCCTCCCCAGTGTAAATCCAGACTACGATCCGGCCAGCCCCGGCGAAGGCGTGGTCACGGCATGGCTGGAGAACTGGGGCCGGACCAATGGCTTCACCGTGCTGCGGCAGCCGGTTCTTCCCCGGCGCGAGAACATTCTGCTCCAGTTCCGCAACGGTGCAGATCACCCGCACTTCATGCTCAACGGCCACACGGACACTGTGGGCGTAGGTGGGATGACCATTGCCCCGTTCGGCGGCGAGGTGCGTGACGGCCGCCTCTGGGGTCGCGGAGCGAGCGACATGAAAGGCCCACTGGCGTGCATGCTGGCGGCCGCGCTGCGCTTGAAGCAGTCCCCGGCCAACTGGCGCGGCACGCTCACGGTGGCCTTCATGGCTGACGAGGAATACCGCTTTCGCGGGGTGTCGGCGATGCTCAACCAGATGGCAGAACTCCCTGACTTCGCCGTCGTTGGCGAACCCACCCGGCTCCGCGTCGTGCGCGGCTGCAAGGGCTGCCTCCGCTTCCCCATCCACGCCGTGGGCCGCGCCGCGCACAGCAGCAAACCACACGAGGGACGCAGCGCCGTCGTGGCCATGGCCCACGCGATTCTGGAACTGGAACGGCACTTCAACACCCGGCTCGCGCAGGTCACCGCGCCGGGATTTGGCACCTCCACCGGATCGATAGGCCTCATCAGCGGCGGCACCGGCGTGAACATCGTGCCGGAACGCTGCACCATCCAGGTGGACATCCGCCTGCTGCCCGGGCAGGACGGGCAGGCAACCTTGGTGGAGATTCAAACACTGCTCCGCGAGCGGTGCCGCCAGGTGCCGGAGGTGCAATGGCAGTTCGACGGGCCAAGTGTTCTGGACCCCAGCTTCGAATTGCCAGCCGGGCATCCGCTCGTGCGAACCGCCTGCGCTGTCATGGGCCAGGCACAGCCCGACGTGGTTTTCTTCGGCTGTGATGCCAGCAAGCTCGCCGCGCGCGGAGTGCCGGTGATTGTTCTCGGCCCCGGCGACATCGCCCAAGCCCACACCGTGGACGAGTTTATCTCGCTGGCTGATTTGGAGGCGGGAACCGAAACCTACCTGCGGCTCGCCTTGGCGTTGATGCCAAACGACTAGGGTGCGCACAGCGCCCGTCGTTTCAAACCGGACGCGTTCACACCAGGGCGGAGACCGGCGCTTCACGTTCAGTTGGATTTCTTTGTGTTCAAGGTGCCGGCTGGCGGCTAAATCCTTTCCATGCTGACACCCGCCACCCGCCGCCGCGATTTTCCCGCGCTGGAATCGATGACTTACTTCAACACCGCCGCCGAGAGCATCCCGCCGCTCTGCGTGGGCGAGGCTTTGCTGGCCTACTGGCACGACAAGCTCCGCGGCATGAAGGGCCGCGATTTCCACTTCAAACAAGTGGAGGAATGCCGCGAAGTGGCCGCGCAGATGATCGCCTTTAAGCCAGCGGAGGTTTCCTTCTGCTCGTGCAGCTCCGAAGCCTACAACCTCCTCGCCACCGCGCTCAATCTGCAGCCAACGGATGAGGTCGTGGTCACGGATCTCGACTTCCCCGCCGGGGCGACGCCCTGGATCACCGGCACCACCCGGCCAGAGACGCGCGTTTGGCAGGCGGCGCAGGGCGAGCTCCGCGTGGAGGATCTGGTGCCGCTGCTCAATGCGCGGACCCAGCTCGTGCAAGTCTCGCTCGTGAGCTTCTACAACGGCCACCGCCTTGCCTGGGCTCCCTTCCGTGACGCCGTGCGCCGGCTCGCACCGAACGCGCTCATCTCCGTGGACGTGACGCAGGCGCTCGGCCGCGTGGTGCTGGACTGCGTGGACGCAGACTGCGTCATCAGCAGCACACACAAGTGGACCCTCGGTGTCCACGGCGGCTGCATTGTGGGCATCCCAGAACGTGCCGCCGCCCGGCTGACAACCCGCGCGGGCGGCTGGTTCCATCTGCGGAACGCCTTCGAGACCGACCGCTTCCAGCGGGCGGACACCAAGTCGGGTGCGGCGAGTTTTTCCGTTGGCATGCCCAACTTTGCCGCCATCTATGCGCTGAACGCCGCGCTGCGCTACGTGGGTGGCATCGGGGTCGAGGCCATTTCCCGACACGCTGACCCGCTCGTGGCGGAAGTTCATGCGGGCCTGCTGAAACTTGGCCTGAAGCCGATGGCCCCAGCACAGCCAGGAAATCCCACCGGCATCCTCGCCTTCCTGCATCCGGACACGGCGGGAATCTACGCCGCCTTGGACAAGGAGAACATCCACGTCATGCACCACGCCGGCCGCATCCGCATCGCCGTGGCGGGCTACAACACGGCGGAGGACGTGAAGCGGCTGCTGGCGGTCCTGGCCACGACCATCAAGTAATCAGTGTTCAGCCTTCGGAGTTCAGTGTTCAGTAGGCCGGTTGTCGCTTCGGCAACGACTGGACACTGACAACTGAACACTGGTTTCCCCTGCACATGGCCAAGCCGCTTTTCATCGAACTCCCGGACGTGGAGCCCATCCCGATCCTCTTTGAGGACCGGTCCGTCATCGCCATCGACAAGCCCGCCGGCTGGATGCTCGTGCCGCACTCGTGGCAGCGCACCGGCTGGAACCTGCAGGCCGCCATCGTCTCCTCGATTGCCGCCGGCCACTTCTGGGCGCGCTCGCGCAACTTGAAGTTCCTCCGCTACGTCCACCGCCTCGACGCGGACACCAGCGGCGTGCTGCTGATGGCGAAGAGTTTTGGCGCGGTGGAAACCATCGGCGAGCTGTTCGAGACGCGGCGGATTGAGAAGCGCTACCTTGCCATCGTGCATGGCCGACCGGGCAAAACCGAGTGGACGTGCCGCCTGCCGCTGGGGCCGGACCCACAGATGATTGGCCGTATCCGCGTGGACGAGCAGGAGGGCAAGGAGTCCGAAACGTCCTTTCGCGTGTTGCAGGTCAAAGGTGATTTCGCC
>CAIPBN010000906.1 GCA_903863315.1 uncultured Verrucomicrobiota bacterium
AGGCTGGTCATCAGCGCGTTGCGCGACGGCGAGCAGACGGCCTGGTTGCAGAAAGCGCGGTCGAAGCGCACCCCGCGCGCGGCGAGGCGGTCGAGGTTTGGAGTCTACGCGAGCGCGTCGCCGTAGCAGCCAAGCGCCGGCTTCAGGTCATCCACGCACAGGAGCAGGACGTTCGGGCGCGGGGCGGCTAAGGAATGCAACGCGGAGGCGCTGAGAGCGCAGAGGAGCGCAAAGAGGGCGGAAGGCGATGGCTGCATGGGCGCAGAGTTTAACCACGGGTGAACGCGGATGGACACGGATTTTGTAGGCCGGGTGTGGCTCGACATTCGAATGGCGAGCTACCTTCTCCGCGTCCGTCCCGCCACTGCGGTGATTTCTCCCGCATCCCCGCGCGTCGGAGCTTGCCTGAATTGAACCTAACCGCAAATCCTCTCACATGCTTGCTCACCGTGCTTTCCTCACCATACGTGTCCTCGCACTTGCCTCGACCCTCGCGGCGTTGACCGCCATCGCCCAGAAAGCCCCGTATGACGTGTTTCCGCCCGCAGACGCGCCTTACCACCGTGTGCGCTACGAAGCACCAGCGGCTCCGAAGGCCGGCGAACTTATCTTCCCCGTCAACTACACCATCTGGATTCCGCCCGGCGTGAAGACGCTGCGCGGCGTCATCGTGCACCAGCACGGCTGCGGTGAAGGCTCGTGCAAGTCCGGCCTCACCGGCGCGTTCGACCTCCACTGGCAGGCGCTCGCGAAAAAGCACGATTGCGCGCTGCTCTCGCCCTCGTATGAACAGCCGGACAAGGCCGACTGCCAGATGTGGTGCGACCCGCGCAACGGCTCCAGCGCCGCCTTCCAACGCAGCCTCGCCGACCTCGGCGCGAAATCCGGTCACCCGGAACTGGCGCGCGTGCCTTGGGCACTCTGGGGCCACAGCGGCGGTGGGCATTGGGCTGGCGGCATGGTGTTGCTGCATCCCGACCGCGTCGCCGCCGCGTGGTTGCGCTCAGGCGTGCCGCTGCTCAAGGAGGACCCCAAGCGCACCGGCATCAAAGCCCACACCGTGCCCAACGCCGCGCTGCTCGTGCCCATCATGTGCAATCCCGGCACGAAGGAAGGCGTGACCGACAAGACCAACCGCTTCGCCGGCGTGTGGCCGGCGAACGAGGCCTTTATCACCGACCTGCGCAGCAAGGGCGCGCTGGTTGGGCTGGCCGTGGACCCGCTCACCAGCCACGAGTGCGGCAACCAGCGTTACATGGCCATCGCCTGGCTAGATGCCTGCCTCGCCGTGCGTTTGCCCAAGCAAGCCGGCGCGCCGTTGAACCCGATGCCCGCCAACCAATCATGGTTCGCGCCGTTGCTCGGCAAGGAAGCCGTCCCCGCCGCGAAGTTTACCGGCGACGCGAAGACGGCGGTTTGGCTGCCGAGCGAAGCCGTCGCCAAAGCGTGGATGGCCTACGTGAAGGACACCGCGCTGCCCGACACCACGCCGCCGCCCGCGCCGACAAACCTGCGCGTGACCGGCAACCAGCTCGCGTGGCAGGCCGAGGCGGATTTGGAGAGCGGCCTCGCGGGCTTCATCATTGAGCGCGACGGGAAAGAAATCGCCAAGCTGCCCGAGCAGCCGAAAAACCCGTTCGGCCGCCCCATCTTCCAAGGCCTGCAATACAGCGATACGCCCACGCAGCCGCTCGTGCCACTGACCTTCACCGACAAAACCGCCGAGCCCGGCAAACAGCACAGCTACCGCGTCATCGCGGTGAACACGGTGGGGCTGAAGTCGAAGTGACGGGTGGAGCGCTCATTGCGCCCCTTCGGGGCAATAACTACCCCTCCGCTTCGCCTTGCAGCCGGGTGAACCGCCCGGCGGCACGGCGTCGGTGTGCTGTGCGAGGATGGCGCGGCCCATGCGGATGCACACAATCGACCGCGAGGAAGAACGGCTTGCCCGCGTGCTGCTGAATCAACTCCATGGCCCGCGTCGCCCGCTCGCGCGATGGCCGGTCGCGGGCTGGTGTAGCCGTAGCACGAGAGCGCGGTGGCTGTCAGGTCATCGCAGATGAAGAAGACGTTGGGCTTCCCAGCGGCATCGTTTTGGCTCAGCGCGTTGCAAGGTAGAGCGGGCCTTGGCCAATAACCGGCAAGCCGGCAGGACCGGCATGCCTGACTGTCCGTTGTCGAGACCCAACCAAAAGAAGCTTATGAAAACCAAAGCCTCCACCAAAACCCCCGCTCCGGTCACCCCGCCGGACAACTCTGCGGCCCCGGTCATTGACCTCGTGCCGTCCTTCCTGCGGCTCAAAAAAATCTTGGTGCCGGTGGATTTCTCCGAGTTCTCCAAGAAGGCCGTCCACTACGCCGTGCGGTTCGCCGAGCAGTTCAGCGCCGACGTGGTGCTCGTGCATGTGGTCGAACCCGTGCGCTATCCGGAAAGCGTGATCATTCCGCCCGAGATGGAAGAGGCGAATCAGGCCCGGCTCAAACAAGCCCGTAAAAGCCTCACGGCCTTTGCCCGGAAGGAGATCCCCGCGGAGCTGGCCCGTGAATGCGTGGTGCACTTCGGGGTGCCATTCGAGGAAATCACCAAGACGGCCAAGGAGCTGGACACGGATTTGATTGTCATCGGCACCCATGGCAACACCGGACTGAAGCACCTGTTCCTGGGCAGCACGGCGGAACGCGTGGTGCGGCTGGCCCCCTGCCCGGTGCTGACCGTGCGCGAGCAGGAGCGCGAATTCGCCTGAGTCCGCCGGACGATATTTTGTCGCGAAGACCAGCCGTGTTTACGGTGCGCGGGAGGCGCGCCCGGGATCAGCCGCTGGTGCGCGGCAACGGTGGGGGCTCGTTCACGGACGCCCAGAACTGGCCAAGCTTTTGCACGGCTTCCACGTATTGCTGGAAATCCACCGGCTTGACGACGTAGGCGTTGACCCCCGCCTCGTAGCTGCGGATCAAATCCTGTTCCTCCCGTGAGGAGGTGAGCATCACCACCGGGATGGTGCGGAGCGAGCCGTGGGCCTTCATCTCGCGCAGCAAAGTGAGGCCATCCACGCGGGGCATCTTCAAATCCAGAAAGGCGACCACGGGCGGACCGGGTGATCGGCTGACAAAGCTCCCGCGCTGCAGGAGGTAGTCCAACGCATCCGCCCCGTCCTGCAAGACGACGATTTCGTGGGCCACCCGCTGTTCCTCCAAGGCGTGCAGGGCCAGCTCGGCGTCCATCGGGTTGTCTTCGACGAGCAAAATCCGTTTGAGTCCTGAGCTCATATCACTTGGTTGCTACAACTTCGTCTGCCCTGCCCTGCGGCCCAGCAGGCTGGGTCTTCATTGGGGCCCGAGGCAAGCTAAACCACAGGACGGCGCCCACGTTGGGCGTGCCTTCCGCCCAGGTCCGGCCCCCGTGGCGGGCCACGATCCGACGCACATTCGCCAGCCCGATGCCCGTGCCCTCGAAGTCCTCCGCCCGGTGAAGGCGCTGGAAGACGCCGAACAAGTGCGTGGCGTATTTCATCTCAAACCCAACGCCGTTGTCGCGCACGAAGAACGCGTGCTCCAGCGGTTGGTTGGCGTCACACCCCACTTCAATGCGCGCCTCGGCGCGCGGACGGGTGTATTTGACAGCGTTGGCGAGGAGATTCATCCATACTTGCCTCAGCAGTGCAGCATCTCCACGGACGACTGGCAGCGATCCAAACTCCCAGGTGATGCGCCGGCCGGCGGTGTCCGGCTCCAGATCGCGCAACACGGTCTGCACCAGGCGGCTCATGTCCACGTCCTCCTGGCGGAGTTCCGCCCGGCCCATCCGGGAGAAGTCCAGCAGATCATCGATCAGGCGCCCCATGCGCTTGGCCGCCTCCATGATCAGGTTCAAATAACGCCGCTCTTTCTCATCCAGCTTGTCGTTGGCAGTGCGTTGCAACAGACCGGCGAACCCATCCATGTGCCGGAGCGGGGCCCGGAGATCGTGTGACACGGAGTAGGAGAAGGCTTCCAGCTCATGGTTGGCCGCCTCCAGCAAGCCGTTGCGCCGGGCGAGCTCCGCCAGCAGGCGGGCGCGCTCGGCCTCTGCCTTCTGGCGCGCGGTGATGTCGCGAACGTGCTGCGCAGCACCGAGCAGCTCCCCCGCCTCGTTGCGGATGGGGCTGAAGCTGATCTCAAAGTGCTGCTCCGTTTCCATGCCGACGTGCCGGCTGCGCTGGACGGTGAAGACCTCACCCCTCAGCGCCCGCGCCCACAGCGCCAGTTGTTCCTCCCGCTCCTCAGGCACATGGGCCAGCGGATCGGACAGGCGCGTGCCGATCTCGATTTCGCGGGAAAATTCCCGGCGGAACTCTTCCTTATAGGCTGAGTTGAAGGTGATGAAGCGAAACCGCAGGTCCAGCGCGGCAATCCGGTCCTGGGTGCCCTCGATGATGCCCCGCAGCCGGTGATGGGCAAATTCCAGCGCCACGTGGCTGGCCCGCAGCTCCGCTTCCGCGCGCTTGCGCTCCGTGATGTCGGTCGAGATGCCGCAGACGCCATAGACTTCGCCCCGCGCGTCCAGCAGCGGAAACTTGATGGTGACATAGGTGTGCAGCCCGTCGTCCTGGGGGGCAATCTCCTCGATGGTGATGGCGTTGCGGGATTGGATCGCGCGCTCGTCGTTGGCCCGGAAGGCGTCCGCCATCAGTTTGGGAAAGATGTCATGATCCGTGCGGCCCAAGATGGCATCCCGTTGGACATGGAAGAGCGTCTCGTAGCGCTGGTTGATCAACAGGTAGCGGCCTTGCGCGTCCTTCAAGTAGATGACGGCGAAGCTGTTGTCCAAGATGGCCTGCAGCCGCTGCTGGCTGTCCCGCAGGAGTTCCTGCGCCTGCTTGCGCTCGATCACTTCGGCCTGAAGCGTGCGGTTGATTTTACGCACCTCAGACTCACGCGTGCGGGCGGTCTGGGTGAGGTGGATGGCCAGCCCCAGCAGGACAGCCAGCGTGCTGCCGCCGCTCAGGGCGATCGCCGCCAGGGGGGTGTGAAGTTCCGTCAGCGTGGCGCTGGTGGGCCAGGCGCGCATTTCCCAAACGGTGTCGCCCAGCCGCAGATCCGCCATGTGGGGACGCGCCGTGTCAGCCGGCGCGGAACTGCTCCGGAAGACTTCCTGCCCCTGCTCGATCAGCTTGAACCAATAGCCGCGGCGCACCGGGCCCAGCGCTGCCTCCACAAAGGCCCGCACCTGAAACGCACCGACCACGAAGCCGGCGGCGCTGGTGCCCTGGGCCATGGGAACGACCATGAAAAAGCCGCGCTCACCGCCCAGGTCCAGTGTCGGGGTGATGATGCCCTCGGGACGCTGGCGGGCGGCGCGCACCCAGACCGCATGCTTGGAATCCGGTTCGGCATTGAGCTGGAGCAGTTTCCCACGGATGACCCGCGGCGCGGCTTCCCGCACGGCCAGATTATCATCCAGCCACGCCACAGCCTTCAGGTCCGGGTAGTGGCTCAGATAGAGTTGCGCGTCGAAGTCCCAGTTGCCCGGCCGACGGATCGTCTGGTTCTCCCAACGACGCGCGACCCGTGTAAGCGTGAGCATGCGGGATTGCACTTGGGCCATGAGGAGCTGCCGCGCCTCCCGCACCTGCTGGGTCATCACCCGATCAATTTCCCGCTCCTCCTGGGCGCGCAACGCCTGCCACATGAGCAGCGAGACTGTCAGCACGCCCGTCCCCACCGCCGGCCCCATCCAGCGCACCAACGCCAAGCCATCGCGCTGGCTCCAACCATGGGCCAGATGCATGAGGCCCGCCGCCAGCATCATGAATCCCAGCGCGGAGGTCAGCGCCATCGGCCTGGCCCCCTCCCACCGATAGGACGTCGGCACTTCGAGGATGTTTCCCGACAGGGAGAAGAGGGCCAGACCAAACAGCACGCAGGCCAGGAGGCCAACCATCATCGGCCGGTGCCGTTTCCGTGGCTGGCCGTTGAGCAGTAGCAGCGCGCTGCCCGCCAGCAGGAAGCCAATGGTTCCGTTGATGGACATGCGCCCCGGCGGCGCCAGCTCATCACCCCCGACATCATTGACGAGCAGCTCGTCCAGTCCCAGATCGCGGCCGAGCAGATATTCCGTAGCCGTCAACCCGCCCAGCAGCATGACCAATCCAGCCAGCAAGGCGGCCACCAGCCATTCCCAGCGCCGGATGGATGCCGTGACGTTCAGGGCCAGGGCTCCGCCGGCGCAGATGAAACAAAGCGCCGAGTTCGCCTTCATGAACTCCCCGGAAGCGACCCAGGTGTCAAACGGCGGGACTCTCAACCACCAGCCAGCCAGCGCGAACGCCCCCATAGCCACACAGGCCAATCCTGCGGCCAAGGCCGGTCGGCTGGAGGGCGAAACAAGCTGCATTGCAGGCAGCGTAACGCCCGTCGGCCAGCGCGCAAAGGAGGTTTTGCCGGGGTCACAAATGCCTCGACTGACACGGATGAAAAGAACGAAGCGAACAACCGCTTGACGCTCCTCTCCACCGTCCCTACGGTCGGGATAAGCGTATGAAAGTGCGTTCTTCTCCCGCCTTCACCCTGATCGAACTCCTCGTCGTCATCGCGATCATCGCCATCCTCGCCAGCATGCTCCTGCCGGCGCTCGCCAAGGCCAAGGCCAAAGCCAAGATGACCAAATGCCTGAGCAACCGCAAACAGGTGGCCTTGGGATTCAACATCTATGCCGGCGATCACGAGGACAAGCTGCCCCCGTATGCCTACAACTACGGTGGCGTTTACCCGCCACCTGGCACGCCAACTCAGGCCCCCGATTGGAAAACTGTTCTTGAACCATTCCTTGGTGTCGGGGCCGGAAATTTTGAGAGGTCACTGGGCTGCCCCGCGCTAATGTCTCCCCTCACTGGAGGTGGCATCAGCACCGCCCCAAACTACGGCCGGGTAATCAACTACCACGTCAACGCGACCGGCACAGGCGGATCGATGCGGTTGAGCGACATCCCTGTGGGCACTTTTCTGGTGGGTGAATCCACCAACCTCGTCATTTACACGCCCACGGTGTGGCCCTTCAACATGGACACGGACGGCAACGGCTCACTGGAGAGCAACAACTCCCTCTACACCGGTCCCATGGGCATCATCTGTAACAACTTCATCTTCCACCACGACCGGCAGAGCCCGAACCTGCCGTTCAACGCCAACATGAGTTCCAGCGACAAGGGCAACGTCTGCTTCGCCGACGGCTCCGCCCGACTGGTGTCCCGGGAGCAATGGCTGCGCAACGATGGCGGGCTGTGGGGACCGTAACCGCCCCGGTTTCACAGGCCCACATTGAACACGCCAACCGCGGCGAGGTCTCTTTCGGACATGAAAACCAAACTGCTTCTAGCCCTCCTTGCCTCCACTGCCTCGCTCGTTTGCGCCGAGGAATTGCAGCGCCTCACAGGCGATGAGCTGACCAAAGCCACCCAGTTGCTCGTCGAAGCCGGCGCCCGGCTGGAATCCCAGCCGCTCAAGCTGGAGCTCGCGTTGGATCAGGCCATGGGTTTTAAGGGCGGCGAAGTGGGGGCACTCCTTATCCCTGACAAACGCTTCAAGTTCGAGCGGGAAGACAAGGAGGCCCGCAAAAAGCTCAAGAACGAGCCCATGCCAGTCGGCCAGCTCTGGACCTCCAAGCTGACGCCCAAGGACAAGGATGTGGCCCTGTCCAACGACAAGCTCCGGCTGGTGAAAGTCAGCGCCAATGACAAGGAGCTGGAGCTCGCTGTGTTCACGTTGGCCTTGGAGCGCTCCACCAAGCGCGAGTTCCAGCTCGTGGTTTATGGCCAGGGCAGCCAGCCAGCCTTCCGTCTCCCCCTGACTATGGACAAGGCAAAGGGAGCCGCGTCCGTCACGATGTCCCCCCGCAAAACCGGCGAGGCCTCAGGCGTGCTGGAGCTGGCTTTGCTGGGCCGGTTCAAAGCGGAAATCCCCGTCGTGAAGCAGCCCGAGTGAGGCTGTTCATCTCCCCCGATCGACCGACCTGCCGCTTGCATTTGCCCGGCATTGGTGGTGTGCTCGTGTCATCCGTTTGACCGCGCCGTGTGAGAACCGCCCTAGTCATTGATGATGACCCGATCGTGCGATCGGTGTTGAGCCGCACCCTTGAGGACGCCGGCTGGACCGTGCAGCAGGCGGATGCGGGGGACACCGGCGTGGAACTGGCCTTGGAGCACCGGCCCGAAGTCATTGTCACAGACTTGCTGATGCCGCGTTTCAACGGCTACCAAGTCTGCCGCGCCATCCGGTCCAATCAGGCCTACTTCCCGCAACCCCGCATCATCGTCGTCTCCAGCAGCAATTACGCGGCGGACCGGAGCAACTCAATTGACGCTGGGGCGGACGACTTCCTCCTCAAGCCCATCAAGCCGGTCGAACTGCTCCACCTGCTGGATATCGAAGGCGGCACCACCTTCATCCGCCGCAACCCTAGTCCGCCAAAGGACGCGACCCCGCCCGACACAACGTTCTTCCGGCGGGCCATCGGCAATCCGCCCACGGTGCGTTTCTGGGGGGTCCGCGGTTCCATCGCCACTCCCGGCGACTCGACGCTCAAGTATGGGGGCAACACTACCTGCATCGAAGTGCGGGCCGACGGCGAACTTATCGTGCTCGACGCCGGCACCGGCATCCGCAACCTCGGCCGCAAGCTGGCCTCAGAGTTCAAGTCCCAGCCCATCGAGGTCTCGATTCTGATCTCCCACACACACTGGGATCACATCCAAGGCTTCCCCTTCTTCATCCCGGCCTACAGTTCACAAAACCAAATCCGCATCATGGGCTATGAGGGAGCGCGCGTCGGCCTGCAAAGCGTGCTCAGCAGCCAGATGGAGAGCCCCTTCTTTCCCGTGTCCATGCAGCAGTTGCCCGGCTACCTCCAGGTGGAGGAACTGAAAGAAATGGAGTTCATGATCGGCAAGGTCAAGGTGCGCGCCGCCTTCATGAACCACCCGGGCATTTGCGTGGGCTACCGGCTGGAAACCAGCGGCGGCTCCATCGCCTTCCTGCCCGACAACGAGCCGCACTCCCGCCTGCGGATGGCCCCGGCCACGGAAAGCGCCCAGTCCTACGAGGTGCTCGCCTACGCCCAGAAGCAGGACGAGAAGCTCATCGAGTTCATCCGCGACTGCGACGTCGTGATCATGGACTCACAATATGATGCCGCCGAATACCGCTCCCACATTGGCTGGGGCCACACCTGTGTGGACGATGCCGTGGCGCTCGCGGTGATCGCCAAGGTCAAGCAGCTCTTCCTGTTCCACCACGACCCCGATCACGATGACGCCAAAGTGGACAGCATGGCCGAGTGGGCACGCGAGCTTGTCGCCATCCACGGTGGCAGCGTGGTGGTGGAAGCCGCCCGCGAGGGCGTGGAAGTGGTGTTGAACCGAGCGGGTAAGCCAGCCTGAACCCGGACGGACGACCACCTTCCCGTGGTGGCTGAAACGACTCGCGGCTTGCCGGCGAATCGCTTCTTCGGTATCCGATTTTGCATGACCGCCAAGGAAGCCTTCATCGCGCTGAATCTCATCGAACACGTTGGTCCGGTGCGGGTCCGGCAACTGCTCGACTGCTTCGGCGACGCCCCGGCCATTCTCAGCGCCAGCAAGCCGCAGCTCCTGCAGGTGCGCGGCATTGGCGAGGACACCGCCGACGCGATCTGCGGCTGGGAAAACTCAGTGGACCTGGCCGGCGAACTGCAGCGCGTGAAGGAATTCGGCTGCCACGTGCTCACGCAGGCGGACGAGGAATATCCTGAGCTGCTGCGGCAGATTTACGATCCACCCATCGCCCTCTACGTCAAAG
>CAIPBN010000907.1 GCA_903863315.1 uncultured Verrucomicrobiota bacterium
GTTCCGTGCCGGCTGGAACACGTCGCCGTGGCCGGGCGTGACCTTCTCCGCCAGCTACAAGCGGCGCGAGCGGCGCACTGACTATGCGAACTCAGAATACGTCATCGCGGCGGGTGGCGGGCCGTATCCGGGTTTCCTGCGGCAGCGCGTCAGCACGGGCGACGAGGTGGATGGCCGTGTGGCCTGGCGTGCGGCTTCCTGGTGGCAAATGCACATCGGCTACCGGATCGCCGCGACGGACTATGTGACGGCGACGGACGCGTTGGCAGGAACCACACCGGGCGGAACGGTCTTCGCTGCGAACCATGATGCCCAAACTTGGAGCATGGGACACTCGCTCACGCTATTCCGCCGTTGGACCCTCAACGCAAGCACCAGCTACACGGACAGCCGCGCAAGCAGCGCGCAGAACGGCGCGGCCTCCGTGGTGCCGTGGCGCGGGGGCATTGTGAGCGCGCAGGGCAGCGCGACGTTTGCTTGGACGGCGACGACGGACTTGCGCCTGAGTCATTCGTATTCTCGGGCGGACTACGCGCAGAACAACGCAGCGGGCGGGTTGCCGGCGGGCTTGGATTACGACCAGCATAGTTTGCAGGCTGGCCTGACCACGCGGCTGCGGCGTGGCGCGATGGTGAATCTGCAATACGGGTTCAACCGCTACACGGAGCCTACCGGAGGCAACGCCTACGATTATACTGCGCACAGCATTCTCGGCACGCTGACGCTGAAGTGGCCGGAGTGAAATCCTGACGAAGAACTGAATGGTCCTTTGCAGACGGCGCCAAGTGCCCCGGCACCCGGTCCTTCAGAGCTGGCTCAGTATGCGATCCACCTGGGCCATGGTCACCTCCAGGTTTCCTTCAGCCCAAACCACATGGTCTGCCGAAGTCATCTTCCTCTCGATGGGCCATTGCGCGGCGATGCGCTGCTGAATCTGCTCCGCGCTCCAGCCACGGGCGGCAAGGCGTTGCTGTTGTGATGTCCCGGCACAGGCCACGCAGATGACCTTGTCAAAGTGACGGGCGGAGTTGGTCTCATAGAGCAGTGGAATCACGACCACGCCCAGCTTGATGCCAGCGGCGCGCCACTCCTGAGCCTGCGCCATCCACAGCGTCCGGATGCGCGGATGCAGGATGGCTTCCAACTGCTTCCGGGAAATGTCACTGGCGAACACCCGCCGGGCCAGTTCCTCGCGTCGAAGTGAACCGTCCGGGGCAATCACCGCCGATCCGAACATCTCCTGGATTTCGGCCAGCGCGGGCTGGCCTGGTTCGACGACCTTGCGCGACAGCACGTCGGTGTCCACCACGGCCACGCCACGGCGTTCGAGCAGTTGGGCCACGGTGGTTTTGCCCATGCCCACGCCGCCAGTCAGGCCAAAGATTTTGGTTGGTGTCACGACCGGAAGGTAGCCAGCCTGACCACCAGCGGCGAGCAAGATTTGATGCGAAGGAGGCTCACCGAGCATCGTGACCGAAGCTTGAGGCAGCCCTATTGAGGTGTGAGCTGGGCCACCAAGTGACCTCGATAAAAGGTGATGCCCTGGCCATCCCAGCAGGCCATTAAGATCCCACCTGTGCCCGAGGCAAGATAATGGTAAGTCAATCCGTTGGGTGCGAACCCTTCGATGGGCGGACCGTGGCGGGAAATTTCCCGCGACATGAGCACCTCCACTACCGTGCCGCTGAAGTCATCGAGCAAGACCTGTTCGCCAACGCGCATCGAGGCGGCAACCGTCGGAGCTGGTGGGCGGGTGGCGGCATGTGTCTTGAAGAGATGCCAGTTCGTGATTGCGGCCTGCACCCGGGCAGTCAGCAGATTGGTCCGTCCCCGGTCGTCGGTGATTTGATAGTGATGCGTGTTCCACTGCGCGTTGACCTTGGTGAAGCCCGTCACGCGATGCGTGATGACCCGATAAGACTGGCCAGCGATGACAAGGTTGGTTCCGACTGTGAGCAGCGGGGCGGGAGCGGGCCGGCGCTGAACCACAGGCGGGGACGGATTTGTGCTGGGTTTGACTATCGAGTGCGATCGACCACAGCCGCGAAACAAGAAGAAACCCGCGATCGCAAACGTGAAAAGCGCCGCGCCAATGCCAAAGATGCGGTTGCCACTCGCCGCACTGGTTGATGCTGCCTTCAGGGAGGCAGGTGGCAGTCGCAGCGCTTGGGCAACCATCTCGGGGTGCAGCTGCATTCCCCGGTAGTATTCCACCTCGTCGCCGCTCCAGCTCACCACCCACATCTTCCCGCTGGCTTCAGCGTTGAAATACTGTGCCACGTCGCCGACTGACACCCAGTCGGGGGCCTTGCCCTCGATGAAGTAAACTCGAGTTTCGTCCACGACTGTGACCTCTGTGGACAAACCGTCGAGGTTCACTCGGTCGCCGACCTTTTTCAGGCCAGCCTCGCGGGCGGTCAGCGGCGTGTTGGGCGTGAACTCGGTGAAGAGCCGCCATTGCTGTGCGCCATAAACTTCCTCGCACACGAGCATCGCTATGCGATCGGAGCCATCACTGAGGTAAAACTCGTTCCAATAATAAGTCTCTCCCTGATCCTCCATGCCCATCACCACGCGGGCAATGATGGAATAACTCTTTCCGGCAAAGGTGCCGCTCATGCCGACGCGGATCGGCGTTGGGTTGGCAGTGCTCATGATTGTGACGGGTTGAAGAAGTGAGGCACGAAGCGGCTCA
>CAIPBN010000908.1 GCA_903863315.1 uncultured Verrucomicrobiota bacterium
CGCGGGGAGTATCTCACGCTCACGGCCCAGCAGGAGGGCATCCTGCAGGAGTTCAACGGGCAGCGCACCGTGCAGGAGGTGCTGCAACAGGTGCTGCAGCAGGCCGGGCATCCCAAGATCCGCGCGTTCTACGATTTGGTGCTGGCGGCCAGCCAGCAGGGGTTCCTGTATGCGGGCGAGCAGGAGCCGGAGGAAGGGCAGTTGAAGGGGCGGCGCTGGCCGGTGCGCTGCTCGCCCAGCTCGGCGCTGGCGCTGGCGCTTTGCCTCATCGTGGCCGGTGCGTCGGCGGTGGCGGTGGCGTCCGTGGAGTTGCTGCCGAATCTGCCCGGATGGTTTCTCACGCTGGTGTGCATCTCGGCGGGGTTGAGTCTGGCCAATCTGCTGGCGGGCGCGGTGTTGAGCGGGCTGGGCCGGGAGGTCTATCGGCCGGAAGTGCGGCTGGATCTGGTGGTGCCATTCTTCAGCGTGGACACGCGGGACGCGCTGATGGGCGGCCGGTCGGTGGAGGCGTTGACGGCGTTGCAGATGCTGGCGGTCCCGTTCGGCATGGCGCTGCTGGGCTGGGCAGTGGATTCCACGCCGATGTTTTTGGCGGGCTGGCTGACGGCGCTGCTGCTGGCCTCGCCGTTTGGCGGGGCGCCGGCGCATGTGCTGCTCCACGCGCTGTGCCGGAAGCAGCATGAGCTGCCCCGGTGCGCGGACACGTTCCTGAACCAGAAGTTCCTCGCGCAGTTGCTGAACTGGAAGGAGACGCTCACCGAGGAGCGGTATTTCGTGATGCACGCCACCTGGGCGGTGCTGTGGCTGGGCGCGGTGTTCCGATTTGCGTCCGAGCTGCTGGCCCGGCAGGCCCGGGACAATCTGATCTTCGATCCGGCCGCCCAGACGGTGATTCTGGTGCTGGCGCTCATCGTGGCCGCGCCGCTGGTGTATGGCCTCTGGTTGCTGGGCACGGCGGCGCATCGCCTGCTCGCGCCGCGGTTCGCCTCCGCCGAGTCCGGCCTGGTGAAGCCCGGGGCGGGCGATCCGCGTCCCAGCCCGGAGGTGGCCGTGAAGTTCCTCTCGCAGACCTTGCTGTTCTCGCAACTGCCGTCAGAGGAGCTGCAACGGGTCGCGGAGGCGATGGAGTTCTTCACGGTGAAACCGGGCACGCTCATCATCCGGGAGCGCGATCAGGGCGACTTGATGTTTGTGGTGCATCGCGGCCGGGTGGAGGTGCAGAAGGAGGACGAGGCCGGCGTCTCCCGGCCCGTGGCACAACTGGGCCGCGGCGAGGTGTTCGGTGAAATCGCGCTGCTCCAACTGGTGCCGCGCACCAGCTCGGTGGTCGCGCTGGAGGAGACGGAACTCTTCGCGCTCAAGCGGGAGGATTTCAACCGCCTGCTGCTCTCGACGCTGGGCGCCAAGAAGATTCAGGAGATCGTGCAGGTCTGCGCGTTCCTGCGCCGCAACCCGCTGTTTGCGGACTGGCCGCCCGCCACGCTCATGAAGGTGGCCGGGCAGTTTGCCTTCCAGGACTGTGCGGCGGGCGCGGAGGTGCTGCGCGAGGGCCGCCTGAACGAGGCCTTTTACATGGTCTATGAAGGCGAGTTCGGCGTGCGCAAAAACGGCAAGCAGCTCGCCACGCTCGGGCCCGGCGACTTCTGCGGCGAGATCAGCCTTCTGCAAGGCACGCCGGCCTCGGCGGATGTCTCGGCCCTGCGCCAAGGCCGCTGCCTCAAGCTGGGCAAAGAGCACTTCCTCAAGCTAGTCAGCCAGGATTTTCTCACCGGCATGTCGATTGAGCGCACCCTGGACCGGCGCGTCGTGCAGCTCAAAAAGCAGGGAGGCGCCAAGTGAACGCCCTTCTGAAACTGCTCCCGGTCGCGGCCGCCGGCTTGGTGGCGGCGGTAAACTCCGACGCGCTCAAGAAGAACCTCGACATCATCAGCAAGGTCCAGGTCGCGGCCGCTTCCGGGGTGGAGCTGCCGGGCATCGCCGAGGCGGTGGCACAGGATTTCATCGAGACCAAGGATTTACCCCTCGAGAACTTCGGTGCGTTCCTCAAGGAGAACCTGCGTGAGAAGGGCGGCAAGGACACGCGCGACAAATCCAAGGACCAATGGGGCACCGAGTTCCGCCTCGGCGTGGACGCGGCGCGCAACGGCTTCAGCGTCCGCTCCGCCGGGCCGGACAAGACCTGGCAGAGCGAGGACGATCTGGCGTTCTTCTACTCCCTCACTGGTGTTGTCGGCAAAGGTGCCATCACTCCGCAGTTGGTCGCCCGGGCACAAGCCATGGCGGCGCGTCAGGCTGCCACAGACGGCCGAAGCGCGAGCGCCAGCGTCAGTGTGAGCACGATGACCGGCCCGCAAGGCACGTTGGGTTCCAATGCGCCCCTCACCAAAAGCTCCCTCGCCAGCACCACGAAACCAAAGGCCACGTCTGCCCAGACGGCTGAGGAGACCAAGCGCAAGGTCGTGGACGCCCAGATCAAGCGCGCCGCCTCCGGCGAGGCGCAGGCCCAATACGACCTCGCCAACCGCTACATCACCGAGGACGGCGTGCTCAAGGATTACACCGAGGCCAAGCGACTGCTGGAACAGGCCGTGAAGAACGCGGACTCCCAAACCCTCCGCGACAAAGCCCAGACCCAGCTCGACAAGCTGAACAAGGTGCTGGGGCAGTGAGGAGAGGCTGGTGTAAACCACTGCTGGACCGCTATGACGCTTGCTGAACAGGCTTCCATTCTGCTTGAGGCTATCGAGTCTGAGCTGCTTCAGCCTGCGGACATCGTGCGCTGGGCGGACGGGATTCTTGTGGCGATGGAGAATCCGCCGGCATGGATTATTGATGTCTCCACAGTGCATCCTCCCGACTTGGAAGATGTCGTCCGCCAGCTTCGCGAGCACGCGTCAGCTTTGCCAGTCCGTCGTCAGGTTCAGGTCGTCGTCCTAGCGCACGATGCAGGCCTGTTGTCGTTGAGAGATACCCTTCCGAAGCTCTTTCGTGTCACGATTCTTGAACGAGGGGATCGGTCACTTGACGAGCTGGACAAGCGGTTGGTCGAAGCGCTGGTGGATTGGGATTTTCAAGAAGACTTGGACGTGATTGAGCCATCGTTGCAGGTCAGGCTCGCAGCTTTGTTCAGAGAGTATCTGACGGATGCACAAGAGATGGCGGCAGTTTTGGGGCCGAAGTTTAGAAAGGCAATCTGACACCGGCCTGGACCGACATGAGCCTCATTCGTGTTCCTTCGTGTCTATTCGTGGTTCCCCTGCGTGTCGGCCCCGAAAGCACCCATGGCCGGGCAATGAAATCATCGCGCTGTCGCCGGACTTCCGCTACCGTTCCCGCCGTCCATGAAAACCCTTTACCTCGATGTGTTCAGCGGCCTGAGCGGCGACATGTTCATCGGCGCGCTGCTCGATCTCGGCGTGGATTTCCGCCAGCTCGAATATGGGCTCGCGAAGCTGAACCTCGACGGCTACCGCCTCGCCCACCGGCGCGCCGCCAAGTGCGGCATCGAGGGCGTGAAGTTCGACGTTCACCTCACCGGGCCGGCCACCCCGCCGGAGAACGACGGGCCTGATTATCACGCGCTTTCCCACAGCCACAGCCACGGTCCCGGCGACCACACGCACGCGCATTCGCACGGGCCGGGGGACGGCGACCATTCGCACGATGGCAGCCGGAACTTCCGCCAGATCAAGGAGCTGATCCACGCCAGCACGCTTTCGGACTGGGTGAAGGAGAAGTCCATCGCCGTCTTCCACCGCATCGCCGTGGCGGAGGGGAAGATTCACGGGATGCCGCCGGAACAGGTCCACTTCCATGAGGTCGGCGCGGTGGATTCCATCGTGGACATCGTGGGCGGCTGCCTTGCCCTTGAACTACTGGGCTGTCCCCGCGTGCTGGCCTCGGCCGTCGTGGAAGGCACCGGCTGGGTGCGGTGCGCGCACGGGCGCATGCCGCTGCCTGCGCCGGCCACGCTGGAAATCCTCGGCGCGCGCGGGGTCGCCATCTCGCAGTGCGAGGAGCCGCGCGAGCTGCTCACGCCCACCGGCGCGGCCTTGATTGCGGAGTTCGTTGAGGGCTTCGGACCGATGACCGGGCTGGTGGCGGAGAAGATCGGCTATGGCGTTGGCACGCGGGACAATGACACCCGGCCAAATGTGGTGCGGGCGGCGTTGGGCGTGGTCGTGAGGGAAAGTAATCAGTGTTCAGTAATCAGTGTTCAGTCGGACAAGACCGCCGCTCCGGCGCACGATTGGGATACCGACACCATCGCGGTGCTGGAGACGAACCTGGATGATGTCAGCGGCGAAGTGCTCGGCGCGTTTGTCGAGCGGGCGCTGGGCGAGGGCGCGCTGGATGTGTTCCACACGCCCATCCAGATGAAGAAGAACCGCCCGGGCGTGCTGCTCACGGTGCTGTGCGCGGTGGCCGACGCGGACAAGTTCGCCGCGTTGCTGCTGCGTGAGACGAGTGCCTTTGGCGTGCGCCGCACCCTGGCCGAGCGGCGGAAGCTGAAGCGCGAGTTTCTCACCGTGAAGCTCCCGCAGGGAGAAGTGACGGTGAAGCTCGGCAAGCTGGACGGCAAAGTGGTGCAGACCGCGCCTGAGTTCGAATCCTGCAAGCAGCTTGCGGCCCAGACCGGCTTGCCGCTCAGGCAGATTTACGAAGCCGCTCTCGCCGCGGCGCGCAAACAACTCGGGTAGGACACCCCGCCCCACCACTCGGTCACGGCAGTGTCGCCTCGATGGCTTCCAGGCGTTCGCCCACCACGTCGCCTTTCACCAGCAGCACCGGCTCCTCGTGCTTCAGCCGCTTGAAGAGCTCCGGCGCATCCCGTTTCTGGAGCGTCAGGTCGCGCACTCCGCTGGCTTCGCAACTGAACAGCTTCGTGAAGCCCTTATACACACGCGGCGCTCCGACTACGCGTGCCCAGCCGGAGAAACGTTCCTCGGCCGTCCGCAGCCCCTTCCGCTCCAGCACGAGAAAAGTGTAGGGCAGGCTGCGCAGGTCGATGCCCATCCGCTGCGCGAAACGCACCCAGTCCGAATCCGCCATGACGCCGGGCGGCGGCGTGGCGAAGTTGTGGCACCAATGCCGCTCGTTGCCCGCTGCCAGCAAGCCGCACGTTTCCTGGTGGGTGCAGGGGGCGATCACGGAAAACTCGTCGCGCAGCCGCTCGCGCATCGCCACCAGCGCCCGGCTGTCCGCATGCGTGCCCGGCTCGACCCACAGCACGGCATCTGCCCGGCGCAGGACTTCCATCAGCGCCTCGCGCCCGGCCTCGGGCAGTTCGTTGAGCACATGGCTCACCACCAGCAAGCCGCCGCGTTCACCAGCCGGGTCGCCGGTCTGCACCGGCAGCTTGGGAAATGCCGCGAGCGCCCGCTCGGCGGCGAACTCCATCGCCAGTGAAGAACGGTCGAAGAGGCGGAGCGCGGAGAAAGTTTCCGGTCCGAAGGCGCGCAGCACACACCGGCTGGCCACGCCGCTGCCACAACCCCAGTCGAGCACGGTGCCAGTGGGGGGCGTCCAGCCGCGCGCTTGCAGTTCGGTCAGCACCGCCTCCCATTTCCAGGCGATGCGCTGGGCGAAGGTGAGGTCGTAGCTGGCCAGGTCGGATCGGGCCTGCCAATACACGCCGCTCGTGCCCGTCCCGGAGAGAAAGGCTCCGCGCAGCCGGTCCAGCGCGTTCCAGTCAATCGTCTCCCAGGTCAGTTCAGCTTTGTGCATCGCGCGCTGGTGATAACAGGTTTCCGTCCGGCGGGGAACTTGTCTTGTGGCTGCGGGGTGTCACCGCGCGCTCCTGCACGCTGGAAGGCCCTGCGAGGAGCGCCTGACTTGACGGAACCGGGCATCACCCCGGACACTTGCCAAACCGTGGGTTCCTACCCTGCCCGAAGCGCAGGCCCGGCCCAAAGCGTGTCGCATGGCCGAAAACTACAACCGCCCACCCTCCGGAGTCGAAATCGGCCCCGATGTGGCGTTGTATTTTGGTGAGAAGGTGGTGATTTGCGCCCGGAAGGAGATGCCCGAGTGGGAAAGCCGCGAGTCCTCCCGGCCGGCCATCGAGTTTGAGGGCCGGCGTTACTACCTCTCCCGCAAGCTGCGCGGCGACGAGGAGCGCCCCATTCGTTACGAGCTGGCCCCGTGGCCGGACTTCGGCGGCATCCGACCGCGGTCGATCATCGTGTATGACGAGGATTACGTGGCGCTGCGGGACGGGGCCTTCAAGAAGATCAAGCCCGCCTCGGGCCACCGCACCGCGTGGCGGTTCGTGTATCCCCTGCTGGGCTTCTTCCCGGCGCAGTTCAAGGAGGACGTGATGGAGCCCAACGGCATCAACCCGCTGCGGGTCTCGCTCATCACCTGTAGTTGCGCCTACCTGTTCTTCATTGGGGAGCTGATCAGCCTGTTCTTCCTCGGCCACGGCATCTGCCAGCGCGTCGCCGGACCGCTCGTGTGGTTCGATTACCTTGCGGTGCTGCTGCTGCCGTTTGACTCCGGCGTGCGATTTTATCAAATCGTCAACGGCGTGCGGTATCCCGACGGCTTCTTCGAGTGGCTGCCTAAGCTCCTGGGCGGGCGGTGAGCCTGTGCCTTGAGTTGTTCACCACAGAGGCACAGAGGACACAGAGGTGAATCAGGAAAGCAGGCGAAGCTCTCGGCGCATTTCGCCTTCCTGCCCTCTTGCCTTGCTGACGGGTCTTCCTCTGTGCTCTCTGTGCCTCTGTGGTTAACCCCTCTCCCATTCCGGCTTTGGCAACCGCGTATCCGTCACTTACTCTCCCCGCCATGCAAGTCCGCCCCGCCGCCCTCCTCGCGTTGCTCGCGCTCGCTTTGCCCGCAGTCGCCGCCTCGCTTTCCGCCGAGCAGCAGACCCACCTCTGCCGCTGGTGCTCCGCGCAGTTCGCCCCGGCCGCCGTGGATTCGCCCGCCTATCGCAAATACGCCCCCGACCGCCGCGTGGACATCCTCCACCTCGCACTCGACGTGACGCCGGACTTCAAGGCCCGCACCGTCGCCGGCACCGCGACCGTCTCCTTCAAGCCCATCGCCACCCCGCTCGAAGAGCTGCGGCTGGACGCCGTCGAGCTGCGTGTCGCGTCCGTGACCAGCTCGGAGAAGCTGGCCGCCCACCAAGTCACCGACCGCGAGATTGTCTTCACCTTCGCGCCCCCGATTCCGGTCGGGAAGGAGGCGCGCGTGACGGTGAAGTATTCCGCCGAGCCGCGCAAAGGCCTCTACTTCCGCACGCCGGAGATGGGTTACCCCGAGACGCATCTGTGGACGCAGGGCGAGCCGAGCGAGGCGCGGCATTGGTTTCCGTCGTTCGACCATCCGGTCGAGAAGTTCACCAGCGAGATGACCTGCCGCGTGCCTGCTGGCATGGTCGCGCTCTCGAATGGCCGGCAGGTCTCCGCGCAGCCCGGCGCGGGCGGGCTCACGGCGTTTCATTGGGTGCAGGAGAAGCCGCACGTGAACTACCTCATCACGCTGGTCGCCGGGCAGTTGAAGAAAATCGAGGACAAGCACCGCGACATCCCGCTGGAGTTCTGGACCACGCCCAGCGACCTCGCCGCCGCGCCGAACTCCTTCCGCCAAACGAAGCACATGATGCAGTTCTTCGAGCGCGAGATTGGCGTAAACTACCCGTGGGCGAAATACGGCCAGGCCGCCGTCCACGACTACCACTGGGGCGGCATGGAGAACACCAGCCTCACCACGCTGAACTACCGCACGCTGTTCACGCCTGAGACGGAGAACCTCTTCAGCAGCGACAGTCTCGTAGCACACGAGCTGGCGCACCAGTGGTTCGGCGACCTCGTGACGTGCAAGGACTGGAGCCACGTCTGGCTAAACGAGGGCTTCGCGACCTATTACGACTGGCTGTGGCAAGGCGACTTCGGCGGGACGAACGAGACGTTGCACGCGCTCTACTCGGCGGCGAAGGGCATCCTCGCGAACCAAAACGAAACGCGCGGCATCGTGTGGCGGAAGTTCGGCGACCCGGAGGAGATGTTCAATTACCTCGCGTATCCGAAGGGCGCTTGGGTGCTGCACATGCTGCGCTGCCAGCTCGGCACGGATTTGTATCGCCAGTGCGTCCGCACCTATCTCGACCGCCACGCTTACGGCTCGGTGGAGACGGCGGACTGGCGGAAAGTCATCGAGGAGCTGTCAGGCCGGAGCTTCGACCGGTTCTTCGAGCAATGGGTCCACGGCATCGGCGCGCCGACGCTGGACGTGACTTACGCGTGGGACGAGAAGGCCAAGCTCGCGCGCGTGAGCGTGAAGCAGACGCAGAAGATTTCCGACGAGGCGCACCTCTTCCAGTTCCCGCTGATGCTGCGCTTCAAGTCCAAGTCCGGCACGACCGACCACACGGTGCA
Source organism: uncultured Verrucomicrobiota bacterium (assembly GCA_903863315.1). GTDB lineage: Bacteria > Verrucomicrobiota > Verrucomicrobiia > Limisphaerales > SXTU01 > SXTU01. Next base: position 8,388 of record CAIPBN010000908.1, read on the forward strand.
GGTGCGCGACAAGGAGGAGGACTTCTACGTCCCGTTGAAAGCCGCGGCTGACGTGGTGCGCGTGGACCCCGGCCTCACGTTGCTTGCACGTATCAACTTCAAGCCCGCCACGCCGATGCTCTTCGCCCAGCTCACGGACAAGACCGACCTCCTCGGCCAGCACCACGCGCTCGACAACCTCGCCGGCCGGAGCGACGGCGAGACCATCGCGAAGCTGAAGGCCGCACTGAACAGCGACTCGCACTATGCCATCCGCATGCGCGCAGCGGATTTGCTCA
>CAIPBN010000909.1 GCA_903863315.1 uncultured Verrucomicrobiota bacterium
ATGGTGCACGTGTCCGACATCTCGTGGACTCGCAAGATCAACCACCCGTCCGAAGTCTTCCAGAAGGGCGACGAGGTCGAGGCGGTCGTGTTGGAAATCGACAAGGTCAACCAGCGCATTTCGCTGGGCATGAAGCAGCTCGGCACCGACCCTTGGGCGGGCATCGACCAGTTCTACAAGGTCGGCGATCTCGTCACCGGCAAGGTCACCAAGCTCGCCAGCTTTGGCGCGTTCGTCGGTCTGGCGCACGACATCGACGGTCTGGTGCACATCAGCCAGATCAGCGAGGACCGCGTGGACAAGATCAAGAACGTGCTCACCGTCGGTCAGGACGTGACCGCGCGCGTCATCAAGATTGACCGCGCCGAGCGTCGCATCGGCCTGTCTGTCAAGGCGGCCAACTACAGCCCCGAGCAGCTCAAGGAAGAGCAGAAGATTCTGGACGCGCTCAAGCCCGGCGAGGACCTCGTCGCGCTCCAGCACGCGTTCGACGCCGCCGAGGGCGACCGCTAGGCGCTGCTGTTACAGCCCTGATTCACACCGGCCGGCCAGCAATGGCCGGCCGGTTTTTCTTTGGAGTGGGGCCTCGCGGCGAAGGAGCCAATCAGGGGTGGGCCTTTGAGGGAAACAGGGAAGCCACCGCAGGGAAGGCCGCGCAAGTCATGCGGTTCCTGCGGCGCTATATGCGTTCCGTGACGAACCGGAAGTCGCAGGCCAACCAATGGTCGGCCAACTGCATCTGCTCGGCGGACTTCTGGGCGGCACGAATGCCCGCTCTTCTTGAGGCAAGATCGCCCGACGTGGGTGGAAATATGGTTGATGGTTGTTTCCAATTTCGTAGATTATCGGAAATAGAGCGCTGGCTTGTTTCCACCGATGAAAGAGAAAACAGATTCGCCGCAGTCAGTCACACCTTCTGGCCGGTGGGTCAGGACGTTGGAAGGCTACCGCGCGTTTCGTCCCAATCCGCTGCCCCCGGAGTTGGAATGGACCCCGTCGCTCGTGCGGGCGATGTCGCACGCAGACCGGGTGCTGGGCCGGCTGGCCGGTGAAGGCCGACGCCTGCCCAATCCGCACCTGCTCATCCGCCCGTTCGTGCGGCGGGAAGCGGTCTATTCGAGCCGTATCGAGGGAACTCAGGCCACGCTTGGCGAACTGCTTGCGGCGGAGGCCGGCGCGGTGGTCGAGCGCAGTCCGGACGATTTGCGGGAGGTGGGGAATTACGTCACGGCCTTGGAATACGGCGTGGAACGGCTCAACACCCTGCCGCTCTCCGTGCGCTTCATGTGCGAATTGCACGAGCGGCTGATGGTCGGGGTGCGGGGCGGACACGCGACGCCCGGTGAATTCCGCCGCACGCAGAACTGGATTGGCCGCGCTGGCTGCACGCTGGCGGATGCCTCCTACGTCCCGCCGCCCCCGGGCGAGTTGATGGAACACCTCGCCCGCTGGGAAAAGTTCCTGCACGACGAATCCCTGCCGCCACTGGTTCACGCCGCGCTTATGCACTACCAATTCGAGGCCATTCACCCGTTTCTGGACGGCAACGGGCGCGTGGGCCGGCTGCTTATCACGCTCTGCCTGCAACAGCGCGCCGTGCTGCCTGCGCCGCTGCTCTACCTGAGCGCGTTCTTCGAGGCCACGCGCCGCGATTATTACGACGGTCTCCGCGAGGTGACGGAACGCGGCGACTGGGCGAACTGGCTGCACTACTTCCTGAACGGCGTGGCGCGACAGGCGGAGGACGCCCTCAGCCGTTCGGAGCGCATGAACCAACTGCTCGCCGGCTGGCGAATCGAATTAAGCGGCCTTGGCTCCAAGATGCCGCTGCAACTGCTGGATGTGATTGCTGCCAACCCGTTCCTGACTGCGCGGGCCACGGAGAAGAAACTTGGTGTGGCCTACAACACGGTGATGCGGGCCGTGGAACAAATGCTGCGGCGTGGCATCCTGCACCAAGTCGGGGAGGCGAAGCGCGACCGGGTGTTCTGCGCGCGCGGCCTGCTCGACATCTTGGAAGAGCCGGCGAATCTGACGCCGCGTGCCTGAGCGCAAAGTGGGCAATTCAGGGGACGAGTGCTCGCCGAAGTCGATCCGGTGTAAGTCAAGTTCTTGGTCAAGCACTGAAGATGCACGGTCTCAAGCTCGCCACGCTTGACGGGCCGCTCTGCGGGAAGGCTTGGGCCAAAGGCGTAGCCGAGAATCCACTTTAGACAGGCGGGCAAGGCACCGGACGTTTCTAAAATCAGGCGAAAGTCGCGGTTTGAAACGGTCTGTTGTCGTTGGGTGCGAAAGGGGAGGATGGTGGACGCTGCAGGTTTCGAACCTGCGACCCCTACCGTGTGAAGGTAATGCTCTACCACTGAGCTAAGCGTCCGAACAACGGGGCAGGAGGTTAATTCCGTGTTTGCGGAAGGCAAGCAGGTTTTCCCGGACGGGGGTATTGCCAAGCAGGCTTTCCTCCGTATTATCCCGGCGCAAGCAAAGCAAAGACTCATGCGGCAGTTCCATACCATCGCGACAAACGCCTTCATGGAATTGGTGCGTCAGCCCATTTTCCTGCTGCTGGCGACGATCTCCTCGCTGTTCATCGTGTTCCTGGCGGCGGTGCCCTATTTCGCGATGGGGGAGGATGGCAAGATGGTGAAGGACAGCGCGCTGGCGACGATGCTGGTGGTGGGGTTGTTCGTGGCGGTGTTGAGCGCTTCGGCTTCCGTGGCTCATGAGATCCGCACTGGGACGGCGCTGACAGTGCTGGCCAAGCCGGTCGGTCGGGCCAAGTTTCTGCTGGCCAAGTATTGCGGGCTGGCGGCGGCGCTCGCCGTGCTCGCTTATGTGAACTCGCTGGCCACGTTGCTGGCGAGCCGGATGGCGTTTGATGCCTACGGGGAGGCGGACTTGTATGGCACCGGGCTTTACTTCGGAGCGGTGGGGCTGGCGTTCGTCCTGGGCGGCTTCACCAACTACTTCCTGCGTCGGCCCTTTGTCTCGGATGCGGTGCTCTTCCTGACGGTGCTGACGACGGTGGCCTTTGTGTGGCTGGCGTTCGTGGCGGAGCACAAGAAGGCAGGTTCTGACCCGGGAATGTATAAGGTGGACTGGCGGCTCTTGCCGGCCTGCGTGCTCGTGCTGCTGGCGCTGCTGCTGCTGGCCGGGTTGGCCCTGGCTTGTTCAACGCGTTACGACACGGTGCCGACCTTGGTCATCTGCTCGGCATTGTTTCTGCTGGGTCTGATGAGCGATTACCTGTTTGGCCGCCGGGCAGAGGCCGGGGCGTTTTGGGCGACTGTATGTCATACCGTGCTGCCAAACTGGCAGTTGTTCTGGCTGGCCGATGCCATCGAGGGCACGCGGACGCATGCCATTCCGGGCGTCTGGGGCTATGTGGCCAAGGCGACCGGCTATGTGGCGGGCTATCTGGGCGCCTCCTTGGCGGTGGCCTTGATGTTGTTTGAAGACCGAGAGCTGAGTTGAACTGATGCAACGCAATCTGCAACCGACCGGGCTGGTCAACGTCCTCATATCGTTCGCTGCCGCAGGTGGTGGCACCTACATCGCGCGCCAGACGGCGGCGCTAACGGATGAGGTGGTCAGCGTGTTTCTGGGGCTCGGCTTCCTTGTGGCCCTTTTCAGCTATTTCCAGGCGCGGATGGAGGTGCGTGAGCGGTTGGAGAAGCTGGAACTCGACGAGCTGGCCAAATCGGCCCGCAACACCGCGTTGTTTGAGACCACCGACGCCGAGGCCTTCCCCGCGCGCCGCGCTCGGGAGCAGTTCGAGCGCTGGTTGGTGCCGGTTTTCTGCCTCGTGCTGCTGGCGCTGCAAGGTCTCGCGGCATGGTGGGTTTGGTCGAAGACCATCAATCCCAGTGTGGGTGAGGCCAAGGCATCGCTGCCGATGATGGCCTCGTTTTTCGGCTTCCTCTTCTTCCTCCAATTCCTTCCGGGACGTTACTCGGTGAACGTGGCGCGCTTGGAGGGGCACCGGCTGCTGCAGCCGGGCGGCAGTTATCTGTTGCTGGGTGCCTATTTGAGCCTGCTGGCGGCGGGGGCCAATGTGGCCATTTACTTCGGCCACAGCCGGATTGATTTATACGTCGCCCGCGCATTATGCGTGATGCTCACGCTGGCGGCGGCGGAAAACCTGATGGCGCTGGTGCTGGAACTCTACCGTCCGCGCGTGCGCGGCCAGGTGGCGCGAGTGCTCTACGAGAGCCGGTTGGTGGGATTGCTGGGGCAGCCGGAGAGCTTGTTCAGCACGGCGGCTCACGCGCTCGACTACCAGTTTGGCTTCAAGGTCTCCGAAACCTGGTTTTTCCAGTTCCTCCAGAAGGCGTTTCTCTGGCTGGCGTTGGTTCAGGCCGGGTTGCTCTGGTTGTCCACGAGTTTCGTTTTCATCGAGCCAGAGGAGCAGGCCTTGCTGGAGCGCTATGGCGAGCCGGTGGCCAGCCGCCCGGTGCTGAATCCCGGCCTTCATCTAAAATGGCCGTGGCCGGTGGATGTGGTGCATCGTTTTCAAGCCCACCGGATCCACACTTTCACCGTTGGCGTGGTGCCCAAGGACGACGACCACGGCGCGGACAACACGATCGTGTGGACCAAGAGCCACTATAAGGAAGAGTTCAACATGCCGGTCGCCAACCGGGAGCAGGCCAACGCCGCGTCCGCCAGCGTGGACAGCGAGAAGACGGCCCCGCCCGCCAACCTCGTGACCGCCAGCGTCCCGGTCCAATACCAGATCAAGG
>CAIPBN010000910.1 GCA_903863315.1 uncultured Verrucomicrobiota bacterium
CGGAGTGGAACCGGCGACCGACCACTGTTCAAGTCGCTCAAGCGCGGAAGCATCAAGGCTGAGAGGCGGGGTTTTGCGAGGCATGCCTCCACGCTACCCCGACAAACCAGTGTGTAGCTATTTGTGGGACACTACACTAGCTTAGGCCGTGCCTGAATGCGGTGCCGTTAGGCAAGTCATTCGGCCCTAACAGAAATTCTGGCACGCAAACCGCAGGCAACCAGCGGGGCGGTTCGCCATACGGAAAATCCCTTCGCTATCCGGCTCCCACATGCTTTCATCGCCCAGATTTCCTGTCGCAATGAAACCGAATGCTTCAACCTTCGCCGCACTGGTCGCAGGCATCACCTTGCTCCTCGCCGCCAGTCCGCTCATGGCCCAGACCAATGTGTCCAATGCCGAGGCGTGGCTCGCCGCCGCGCCCGTCGCCCCTGAGTTCACCGTGCCAAAATCGAAGGCGGCCTGGGACAAGCAGCGCACCGAAGTCCGCGCGACCTTGTGGCAGTTGCTCGGCAAGCTGCCGCCCCGGCCCAAAGTGCCAAAGGTAACAACCATCACCCGCGAGGACCGGGGCGATTACCTCTTCGAGAAGTTCACCTTTGACAACGGCGCAGGCGCGACCGTGCCGGGCTACGTGTTCCTTCCCAAGGGTGTTTCCGGCAAGTCGCCCGCCATCCTCTATTGCCACTGGCACGGCGGCCAATATGACATCGGCAAGGACGAGTTGCTGCGCACCAACGCCGTGCCCGTGCCGCCCGGACCGGCGCTCGCCAAGCGCGGCTACGTGGTTCTGGGCGTGGATGCGTATTGCTTCGGCGAGCGCAACGGCCAGGGGCCGGGCGGACTGGCCGAAAGGGGCGGCGCGGGGGAGATGACCGCCTCCAAGTTCAATCTCTGGGCCGGCCGCTCGCTGTGGGGGATGATTCTACGCGATGACTTGATGGCGCTGGATTACCTCGCCTCACGCAAGGAGGTGGACGCCGCACGCATTGGCGTCACCGGCATTAGCATGGGCGCGACGCGCACGTGGTGGCTGGCCGCGCTCGACGAGCGGTTGCGCGCAGGCGTGGCGGTTGCGTGCATGACGCGCTACGCTGACCTCATTCGCATCGAGGGCCTGAAATATCACGGCATCTACTACTTCGTGCCGGGGATGCTGAACCACTTCGACAGCGAGGCTGTCATGGCACTAGCCGCCCCACGCCCGATGCTCTACATGACGGGCGACAAGGACTACGGCTCACCCATCGAGGGCATTCGCAAGCTGGAAGCGAAGATTCGTCCCGCCTACGAGTTGTATCGGGCTGAGGCGGGCTTCGAGAACATCGTCTATCCCGGCCTCGGCCACGTTTATCTGCCGGAGATGTGGGACAAGATGGTGGGCTGGATGGACAAACATGTGCGGGATGGGAAGTGAAAGGAGCAATGCGTAAAACATAAGCGGACTCCCACTGCCCTTACGTTTTACACATTACGAATTACCTTCACCCAGTTGCATTCCTTCGCGCCTCCGCCCAAGCTCCCGCTGATGAAGCGACTTGCCGCCCCGATCCTCGCGTGCTGTTGCGCGCTGCTGACTGCCTGTCCCAGCCCGAATTCCCCGTCCCAAAGCGGCGGTGGCGCTGTCTCCGCCGACCCGACGGCTTCTGGCCTGCCACAGCCCAAGCTGCCCACGCTCAAGCTCTGGCTCGGCGCGCATGAGCTGGTCACGGAGATTGCGAGCACCCCCCGTGAACATGAGATCGGCATGATGTGGCGGACGAACATGGCGGAGATGGAAGGGATGATTTTCATTTTCGACGAACCCGGCCGGCGCTCCTTCTGGATGCGGAACACGCTCGTGCCGCTGGACATTGCCTACGTAGCCGCCGACGGCACCTTGCTCGAAGTCCACGCGGCGCAACCGAGAAACGAGACGCCGCTTCCGTCGGAGAGCGACCGCATCCAGTTTGTGCTGGAGACGCGGCAAGGGTGGTTTCAGCGCAACAACGTCAAGCCGGGGATGCAAATCCGCACGGAGCGGGGCTCGCTGCAAGAGACATTCTTCCGGCGGCGGTGACGGCACATTGGGCGTCCGCACTTCACCGGCGGTCAACCTGGCTGGTGACCGGGCCGCGCTGAATGAGCCGGACCGCCTCCAGCCGGAGCCGGGCACCGCGCAGATGCTCCGCCAGCGCGCGCTGTTGCGCAGCCAGCGCCTCGACTTCCTCGCGGCGCACATTGCGGTTCACTTTGCTGAGTTCCCTCAGACGCTCCAGCTCCATGCCGAGCTGCTGATTCATCTGCTGGCAGGCTTGGGCCACCAACCCCGACACATGCCGTTCCGCCAGCGCGCCAGCGGTCGCCAGCATCTGCGGCACCAGCTCGTCCCGCAGGCCGGGCAGGTCGAGCAGCCGATACACCTCGCCGGGCTTGAGGTGGCGCGCGAGCAGTTCGGGAGTGAGGCGGGCACCCTGGTTTTCCCCGAGATGATCCACGGCGACCCGCACCGGCGTCGGGGGCAGGAAGCGGTCCACGTGAAGCGCCGGCGGAGCGACGCATTCCAGCAGATACACCGCTTCGAGATACAGGCCCCGGGACTGGGGGTCGGGCCAGAACGCAAAGCTGCTGTTGCCCGCTTCTCCGCCGAGCAGCATATCCAGCGCGCTGGTCACCAGCGGGTGATCCCAGGTGAGGAACTGGATGTCCTCGCGAGACAAGGCTCGCTGCCGGTCGGCAGTCACAGTCATGCCGCCGGCCGGCAGACCGGGGAAGGCATCCGCAAACACGCCCGCTGATCCAAGCTGATAGGTCCGGTGACGCAGCTCCTCCACATGGATGTTAAAGTGGTCGAAGACCGCCAGCATGAAGGTTTCCAGCGAAACGTCCTCGTCCTGACGCTGAATTTCCTTGATGACTCGCGCCGCCACTTCGGGCCGGAAGGAATTCCACTCCAACAAGCGGTCGCGGCCCAGTTCGAGTCGTTCGGCCAGCTCGCGCCCAGCCGCCCGGGTTTCCGCGATCAGGTGATCGAGTTGGGGACGGGCCGTGGCGTGCGTGTCGTTGAAGTCCTGCGCCAGATCATGCATCTGCGCGCCAAAGCGCTCCAACAGCTCGCGCCCGCCGCGCAGGTTGCGGGCAAACGCGTTGAGCCCCTCATGATACCAACGCGCCAGCGCTTCCTGCGGGCTGCCCTCGACGAAGGGCACATGAATGTGGATCTCCGAAGTCTGGCCGATGCGGTCCAGCCGGCCGATGCGCTGCTCCAGCAATTCCGGGTCCAACGGCAGGTCATACAGCACCAGATGATGCGCGAACTGGAAGTTGCGCCCCTCGCTGCCAATCTCGGAGCAAAGCAGCAGGCGCGCCCCGTCTTCCTCCGCAAACCACGCGGCGTTCCGATCCCGTTGCACCAGCGCCAGCCCCTCGTGGAAGAGCGCCACCGGCAAGCTGGCCCGCTGCCGCAGCGCCGCCTCAATCGCCAACACCTTGCGCTGCGTGCGGCAGATCAGCAGCACCTTGTCCGGAGCCGTGGCACGCAGCAATTCCACGAGCCAGCCGATGCGCAGATCGGCGGAGAAATCAGGGGCAAAGCTGGCGGCTGCGGCAGCCGTGGTGTCGGCTGAATACTCATCGGCCAAGGCCGCCAACAATCGCGCGCCACCGGCAGGGCTGGACAGCGGAACCAGATGGACTGTGCGCTGGGGAAAGCCGGACATGCGGGCGCGCGTGTTGCGGAACATCACCCGCCCCGGACCATGCCGGTCGAGCAGCTCGCGCAGAAGCGATTCACGCATCGCCACATCCCCGCTGCGGATTTGCTCCAACCTAGACCGCACCACCGCCTCGTCCGAGTGGAGGATGCGTGCCAACGGAGCTGCCTCGGTGAGCGCCGGTGCCTGGCCCCGTGCCAGCGTTTCCACGACGGACGCCACTTCACGGTAAGAATCCGACTCCTTGATGAACTCATCCAAGTCGAAATAACGGTCCGCATCCAACAGCCGCAACCGGGCGAAATGGCTGGCCACCCCGAGCTGCTCGGGCGTCGCGGTCAACAGCAGGACGCCCGGCGTCTGACGCGCGAGGGACTCGACCAGCGTGTATTCGCGACTCGCCGCCGCCGGCGTCCAGCCCAGATGATGCGCCTCGTCCACCACGAGGATGTCCCAGCCGGCCGACAGCGCCTGCTGCGCGCGCCGTTCGCTTTGTGCCAGCAGGCTCAGGCTGCACAGCACGAGCTGATCATCGAGGAACGGATTCGCCTCCGGATGGGTCGCCTCGATGGCGGCACAGCGTTCCTCATCGAAGATGTGAAACCAGAGGTTGAAACGGCGGAGCAGCTCCACGAACCACTGATGGATGAGCGGCTCCGGCACCAGGATTAAAACGCGTTGGGCCCGTCCAGTTTGCAGCAACCGGTGCGTGATGAGACACGCCTCAATCGTCTTGCCCAGGCCAACCTCATCCGCGAGCAGCACCCGGGGAGCGAGCCGGCCCGCGACTTCGGGGGCGAGGTAAAGCTGGTGCGGCAGCAAATCGATCCGCCCCCCCACGAAACCGCGCACGGACGACTGACGACGGCGATGCTGATGGCGCAATGCCGCCAGCCGGAGGTCGAAGGCCGGCACCGGATCCACGTGGCCGTTGAGCAACCGTTCATCCGGCTGGTTGAAGCCAAGGGTGTCGCTCAACTCCGTCTCCCACAACTGTCCGCCTGGCCCATGGTAGCAGAGCAAGCCGTCCCGCTCGGTTACGGATTGCACCCGCAGCGAGACGTTCCCCTGCCCTTGCACGAGATCCCCGGCGCGGAACCTCACGCGCCGCAGCGGGGCATTGTCGAGGGCGTATTGCCGGGTCTCCCCGCTCGCCGGGAACTCGACCTTGAGCATCCGCGCAGTCACTTCCCGGATCACGCCCAGGCCGAGTTCCGGCTCGGTTTCACTGATCCAGCGCTGGCCGGGCAAACAAACAGGTGAGGACATAGATTGGCAGCAGGAACGAAGCGGGCCCAGTTCAACCAAGGGCCGCGCCCCAAAGTTACTCACGACTGCGGCGCGAATGAAGACAGATTCACTCGTAGCTGAACCGACGGCAAAACGAGCGGTGGAAAAATAGGCTTCCGGCAGGCATGAGAACCGGTATCCTCACGGCATGGGAATGCGACGCGAGGCACGCGAACGTGCCGTCCAGTTTCTCTTTCAGTGCGACTTGAACGCCCCGGACAATTTGGAAGGGGCGCTCGATCATTTTTGGGAGTCACAAAGGCGGGCGGCGCTTGCTCAGGCCTCGGACGGGAAGGCGACTTGGGGCGAGCAAATCGAGCTCCCGCCCCCCACCACCGCCGACCTGACCCTCCGGCTGTTTTCCGACCCGTTGATTCGGGGCGCGCTGCAATATCGCGCCGAGGCGGATGCCATCATCGTCAAACACGCAAAGAACTGGGACATCACCCGCATGGCCGCGGTGGACCGCAACATCCTCCGGCTCGCCATCTACGAGATGCTCCATCGGGACGACATCCCGCCGGTGGTCAGCATCAACGAGGCGGTGGACATCGCCAAAAGATTTTCCACGGAGGCCAGCGGCAAGTTTGTGAACGGCATTCTCGACAAGGTTCGCAGCGAACTGATGCGTTCCGGGCGCGAGGCTGTGCCGCAGTCCTAAGTCATTTTTGCGCCATGTTTTCCGACCTGCACATGCACACCACGTTCTCGGACGGGACCTTCTCCCCCGAGGAAATGGCGCAGGCGGCGCAGCGGCACAATCTCGCGATTGTCGCCCTGACGGACCACGACACGGTGGCAGGTTGCGCGCGGATGGGAGCCGAGTGCAGCCGGCTGGGCATCGAGCTGGTGCCCGCGACCGAGCTGACTGCCGAAATCGACGGCATCGAAGTCCACCTGCTTGGCTATTTCATCGATCTGAGCCATCCACGTTTCCTCTCCAACCTGGTGAAGTTTCAGGAGGCCCGGCAGAACCGCATTCACGAAATGGCGACCCGGCTCCAAGGCCAAGGCGTGCCGCTGAAGGCGGAAGCCGTGTTTGCCCTCGCCAAGTGCGAGTCCCCTGGACGGCCTCATGTGGCCCGCGCCTTGGTGCAGGCGGGATTGTGCAACAGCATGGACGAGGCATTTGACCGGTATTTGAAGAAGCACCGGCCGGCTTGGGTGCCCAAGTTCAAGATTTCAGCCTACGATGCCATTGGACTCGTCCACGAAGCTGGTGGTGTGGCCGTGATTGCGCATCCCGCGCTCAATCAGAGCGACGACATCATCCCAACGCTGGTCGAGGCTGGGATTGATGGCATCGAATGCTTTCACACCCGGCACTCCACCGCCGCGAGCCAGCACTACATGTTGATGGCCGAACATTTTGGACTGGCGGTGACCGGCGGATCGGACTGTCACGGAATGAACCGCGGCAAGCCGCTAATGGGCAGCATCAAGCTGCCGGTCGTCTATGTGGAGGCGCTGCGGAAGCGCGCCCAAGATCGCCGTTCCAAGCCCCAACCCACGGCATCCTGACAGCTGCCGGCGCGTTCCACCTGTTTCTGTCCATGGGATTATTCTCCAAATTCAAGGAAGGGCTGCAAAAAACGGCGGCCAAGCTCGGCCACGAACTCAAGCGCATCGTCAGCGGCTCCCCCAAACTGACCGGCAAAACGCTGGAGGAGCTGGAACACGCGCTGTTGGGGGCTGACTTGGGCATGGCCATGACCCAGCAGATCCTGGCGGCGGTGAAGAAATCCTACGAAACGCAGGGCAGCGGCGGCCCGGATGTCTTCACCATCGCCCAAGAGGAAGTCGAACGCAGTCTATCCAGCGCGAACGTCGCGCTCCGCCACCAGCCTGGCCACTTGACCGTGATTTCGATTGTCGGCGTTAACGGCACCGGCAAAACCACCACCACAGCCAAGCTGGCGCATCTGCTCCAGACCCAAGGACAGTCCGTGCTGATCGCGGCCTGCGACACCTTCCGTGCCGCCGCCATCGAGCAGCTCAAGCTCTGGGGCCAACGGCTGCATGTGGAAGTCATCGCCGGCGCTTACAATGCCGATCCCGCCGCTGTCGCCCACGACGCCGTCACAGCCGCCAAATCACGGGGAGCGAGCTATCTGCTGGTGGACACCGCCGGACGGCTGCACACCAAAAGCAACCTGATGAAAGAGTTGCAGAAGGTGCATCGCGTCATGGACAAGCAACTGCCTGCGGCACCACACGAAGTCCTGCTGGTGCTGGACGCCACCACCGGCATGAACGCCCTTCAGCAGGCGCGGGAATTCCACAAGGCTGTCACCCTGACCGGCCTGGTCATCACGAAACTGGACGGGACCAGCAAGGGCGGAATGGTGGTGGCCATCCAGAAAGAGCTGGGCCTGCCGATCAAATTCATCGGACTTGGGGAAAAGCCAGACGATCTCCAGGCCTTTGACCCCAAGCAGTTTGCGCAAGCACTCTTTGGCGAGAAATAGGCCCGTGCCTACGGCTCGGAAGGCCTATCTTCCCGCTCCTGGCAGCCGACGACACCCGGTTGGGGCCTTGCCCGCACCGAGCACACCCGAACGAGCAGTCAAATGAGCAACCGTGCACCGAGATGGCAATTGGGGACTAAATCGCACCTGACCAGATCGTGAGAAAACCGGATGGGAACATAGATCCGACATTAGTAAAATTCTCCGTTGACACTCAGGACAACAGGAGTAGAAAAGATTCGTTTTGGTTGAGCATGTCCGGTTGGTGCTCAATTCAGTTGTTCCTTAGAATTTTGATCCGGGTGGCAGCACGTTTCTTCAGAGGGGTTCCCCACCCCCACCTCCTTGGCGTCTGCTACCCGGATCTTCTTTTTTAAGGAAGCAGTTGGAAGTGGCCGTGTCCTTCCCTTCTTGTAAGCCCCCCTTCGTCTGTTCTCACCTCAAGCTTGAAGCACGCGAAGCGAGGAGAGGACGGGCAACCTTTCTGCACTTGCCCATTGGCCTTAAATCAGGCGAGCAAGCCCTCCGGGCGGGAAGTGGGGAAACCGCCAACTACTTGGCTACATCAGAAGGCCGCAAGCCTTCATCGTTGCCTTGAGCACGGTGCGGTTCGCTGAACTCATGGGCACCAGCGGCAACCGGTAGTTTTCCTCCACCAATCCCATCAGGGCCAAGGCGGCCTTGACCGGGACCGGGTTGGTCTCAATGAAGAGATCCTTGAAAAGAGGATAATACTTGGCGTGCAGCTTCAACGCGGCATCCGGACGCCCGGAGCGGAAATAGTCCACCATGTGGCAAACCTCCCGCGGGATCAAATTGCTGGCGACGCTGATCACGCCTTCGGCCCCGACGCTCATGAACGGCAGCGTGAGGGAATCGTCCCCGCTCAGGATGTTGAAGTGCCTGCCCAGTGCGGCACGCAGTTGGCTGACACGGTCACAAGAGCCGCCGGCCTCCTTGATGGCCACGATGTTCGGGCACTCGCCCGCCAGGTGCTTCACGGTGTCCACGCCAATCTCGATGCCACAACGGCCCGGAATGCTGTAGAGCACCAGCGGCAGTTCAGTGGCGTTGGCAATGGCGCGGAAGTGCTGGTAGAGCCCTGCCTGGGTGGGCTTGTTGTAATACGGGGCGACCTGCAACGAGCCATCCGCCCCGACTTCCTCCGCCGCCTTGGTGAGATAGATGGCCTCGCTGGTGGAGTTGGCACCGGTGCCGGCGAGAACTTTCACGCGCCCGCCCGCAAACTTCACGGCCAGTTCGATGACCCGGATGTGCTCCTCGTAATCCAAGGTGGGAGATTCGCCCGTGGTGCCCACCGGGACGATGCCATCCACGCCGCCTTTGACCTGTAGCTTGATTAGCCGCTCCAAGGCCGTCTCATCAAGCTGGCCGCTTTTCTTGAAGGGAGTGACGATCGCTGTATAGGTGCCGGTAAACATGGGGAAATTGGGGGGCTTACGTGACCGAACCAACTAGCATCTTGCCGGTGGCGAGCAACGTTCTCAGCTCCAGCATGGCAGCGTCGGCCTGCTCGCCATCCTCATACTCAAACTCATGCACTTCGTCGCGAATGGCCACGTGCAAGGTGGCGTCCTCGACGTAGCAACTCTCGACATAAGCAAGGTTGAGCAACGTGCTTTGGAGCTCGATGAATGACGGCGTGGTCATGAAACGGGCGCACACTCTGGGCAAATCCGGCATTTTGGCCAGCCCGAACTTGTGGCATCGGCCAACCATGACTACGTGGTGCCATCCGGAAGAATTTCCTGCCCTTCGTGCGACCGTTCGCCCAGCCGCGAAGGAAACGACGCTTACTCGTTTCCAAGTCCGGCCCCGCACGGTAGTTTCCGCGCGTGTCTGACCAGCTCGCCGTCAACGAGATCTACCTGAGCCTGCAAGGAGAGAGCACCTTTGCCGGGCTGCCCTGTGTCTTTGTCCGCCTGACCGGCTGCAATCTGCGCTGCTCCTACTGCGACACCGCCTACGCCTTCACCGAGGGAACGCGCCGTTCACTGACCGAGATCATCGCCGAAATTCACCGCCTGGCGGCCACCTATGCTCCTGCCGCTTCTGCACCGCGACTCCCGCTGGTCGAATTGACGGGCGGGGAGCCGTTGCTTCAGCCCAACACGCTCCCGCTGATGCGGCAGCTCTGCGACGCCGGTTTCACTGTGCTGCTGGAAACGAGTGGTGCACTGGACATCTCCCCGGTGGATGCGCGTGTCCGACGCATCATGGACTTGAAATGCCCCAGCAGCGGCGAGGTGGAGCGCAACCGCTGGGAAAACCTTGCGCACCTCAAGTCCACCGACGAAATCAAGTTCGTCATCGGAACCGTGGAGGATTACGCGTGGGCCAAGGCACAAATCACCCAACACAATCTCGCGGCAAAGTGCCCCCTGCTCTTTTCCTGGGTCACGCCGTTGCAAACGCATCAGCAGGCCAAAGTCCTAAAACCTCTTCCCACCGGGCAGACGCCCATCGCGCGACTGGACCTCGTGCAGCGCATCATTGCGGACGCGCTGCCGGTTCGCTTTCAGTTACAGATGCACAAAATTGTCTGGGCCCCGGATCAACGCGGAGTTTGAAGGTTGAGCCTGCCATCAAACGCTCCTGACTTCGCCTCCTGAACAGCTTGGCCACGTTGAAGACAAAGACCCAACAGACCCTCGACCTGCTCCGTGCGCATGAGTCGCGCAACGTCACCTTCATGGCGTCGGACGGCTCCTGGCCCATCGTATGGGCACGGGCCAAGGGCGTCACGGTTTGGGACATCGAAGGCCGCCCATATCTGGACCTCACCGCTGCCTTTGGCGTCGCCGCAGCCGGACATGCGAACCCGTGCGTCGTCCGCGCCGGACAGCGGCAGATGGCCACGCTCCTGCACGCCATGGGCGACGTGCATCCGCACCCGTTGAAAGCCGAACTTGCGCAACAACTCTCCGCACTGACGTTTGCCCGCTGGGGTCGGGGAGGCATCGGCAAGACCATCTTCTGCAACTCCGGCT
Organism: uncultured Verrucomicrobiota bacterium; assembly: GCA_903863315.1. Taxonomy (GTDB): domain Bacteria; phylum Verrucomicrobiota; class Verrucomicrobiia; order Limisphaerales; family SXTU01; genus SXTU01. The sequence goes on from CAIPBN010000910.1 coordinate 10,462, forward strand.
TTGAGGCCGTGGAAGCCGCGCTCAAGACCGCGCTCCTCGCGACGGACAAGCCAGGCGTCATTGCCTTCGAGGGTGCCTACCATGGGCTGGGCTATGGCGCGTTGAATGCGACCCACCGCGAGCACTTCCGCCGCCCCTTCCGCACGCAGTTGCGGAAGTTCGGCCAATTTCTCCCCTTCCCGGCGGCCGACGAAATCGGGAAGCGGAAATCCAACGATGCCCCAACGCTCCGCCGGCTGGAGTTGGCGGCGAAGAATGTGTTCCGGCGCCAGCGCATCGGAGCCATCTTGGTCGAACCCATCCAGGCGCGCGGCGGCATCCGTGTGCCTCCGCCAGGTTTCCTGCCGCTGCTCCGACGGCTCTGCGATGACCACGGCGCGCTCCTGGTCCTCGACGAGATTTACACCGGCTTTGGCCGCACCGGAAGGTGGTTCGCCTGCGAGCAGGCGGGCGTGGTTCCCGATCTGATCTGTCTCGGCAAGGCACTCACCGGCGGCTTTCCGCTGTCCGCCTGCGTAGGTCGCGCCGAGGTGATGGATCGCGCCTGGCCGGTTTCCACCGGCGAAGCCATCCATACCAGCACCTTCCTCGGCCACCCGGTCGGTTGCGCCATGGCTCTGGCCAACCTCAAGGAACTGCACCGCCTCCGCCTCGTGCCCCGCACCGCCCGGATTGGCAAATGGTTGCGCGAGGCGCTGGCTGAATTGAGCCGCGTCCCGGGCAAATTCCGTTGCCGTGGCTGCGGGGTTGGACTCATGGCCGGGATCGAGCTCTTGCGCCAGGACGGCTCGCCGGCCGGAAGCGAAGCGCTGGCCATTATCCAGCGCATGCTGCACCGCGGCTTCATCCTGCTGCCCGAGGGCGAGCACGGGAATGTGATCGGCCTCACCCCGCCATTGACCATCACGCCAGCCCAGCTCCGCCGCACGCTGCGGACGCTCGCGGAGGAAATCGCCGCCTGCCCATGACCCTTTCTGAAATGCGGGAGATTCTGAAGACACGCGACCTGCAACTCACCAAGTCGCTGGGGCAAAACTTCCTGCACGACGGCAACCAACTGCGCCGCATCGTCGCGGCCGCCGAACTCTCCCCGACGGACAAGGTGCTGGAAATCGGTCCCGGCCTCGGTCCGTTGACCGAACTCCTCCTGGCCAGCGGCGCACCCGTGCTGGCCATAGAGAAGGACGCCCGGCTCGCCACCTTTCTGCGCGAGCGCTTTGCCACCACCGCCAACCTCACCCTGCTGCACGATGACGCCTTGGCGTTTCTTCAACGCGGTATTGCCCCGCGGCTGCCCGGCGCGGCCGTCACAGATGCCACGGCGGCTGATCAGCCAGCCGACTGGTCCACGTGGAAGCTCGTGGCCAACCTCCCCTACTCCGTGGCCTCTCCCATCTTGGTGGAACTCGCCCTGCACCCGCTCCGCCCGGAACGGATGGTGACCACCCTGCAACTGGAAGTCGCCCAGCGCATTGTGGCCGAGGCCGATTCCGAGCATTACGGGGTGCTGACCCTGCTGCTCCAGTTGCACTACACCAGCCCCGGCTACTTCAGAATCCCGGCCGGCTGCTTCTTCCCCCCGCCCGACGTGGACTCGGCCTGCCTCACGCTGCTGCGCCGCCCGCAGCCGTTGCTGGATCAACGTCAGACCCAGATCTTCGTCCGCCTGATCAAGCGCGCGTTTTCCCAGCGGCGGAAAATGATGCTCAAACTGCTCAAAAGCGAGTGGCCGGAGGAGGCCCTGCACGCGGCCTTCGCCCAACTGGGAATCTCCCCCCAAGAACGGGCTGAAAAGGTGGGCTTGGAAGTATTCATGGAATTTAGCAAGCTGCTCGCCACATGACCGAAGAGATATTCGATGTGGTTGACGATCGCGACCGAGTCATCGGCCGGCAGACCCGACGCGAAGTCCATCAGCACGGGCTGAAGCACCGGGCGGTGCATGTGCTGGTCTTCAACCAGCGCGGCGAACTGTTCCTCCAAAAACGGTCGTTCAAGAAGGATACTTTCCCCGGCGCCTGGGACAGTTCCGCCTCCGGCCACCTGAATGCCGGCGAGAATTACGACACCTGCGCCGTGCGCGAACTGCGGGAGGAGATCGGCCTGTTTGTGCCCCGCTGTCCGAAACGGCAGTTCAAGATCGACGCGTGTGAGGAAACCGGGCGCGAATTTGTGTGGGTTTATCGCTGCGATGCCAACGGGCCTTTCCGGCTGAATCAGGAGGAACTGGAGTGCGGGGCGTTTTTCAAGCCCGACCACATCAACCGCTGGATGGCTGAGCGCCCCCGAGATTTTGCGGACTCGTTCCGGCTCGTCTGGAAATACTTCCTCAATCCTCCCGCGCCCAAACCGGCGAAGGTCCGGCCCGTCACCAAATCCGCCAAAGCCAAAACGTCGCCACGTCCAGCGCCCAAGGCACCGGCACCGGCGCGTAAAACGGTGAAGTCGCAGGTGCTTGCCGCCAAATCCGCGCCCCCGAAGAAGGCAAAACAGCAGCAGAAGCCGACGAAGAAGCCCGCCGCCAAACCGGCCCACTCTTCCCCACGCCGTCCGGTCCGCGCTTCAGCCAAAGCCCGCCCCGGCAAACGAGTCTCAAAAGCGCGTCGCTAAAAATTCTGTTTGGCGTCCGGCGCGACACGTAGTATTTCCCTCCCGGCAATCGCTCCATTGCCCATGCCAGAGTAGCTCAGGGGTAGAGCAGAGGACTCATAAGCCTTTGGTCGCAGGTTCAATTCCTGCCTCTGGCACCAACCCCTTCGCCGTGCAGTTTTGCCGGCCTTTACGGCGGACAAACCCAAGCTCACCTGTCCGGCAACGGCAGCTCCCCGATGAACCAGTCTTCAACCTTCTTGCGTGCCCATGGTGTCTTGCGCAGAAAGGTCAGGCTGGATTTCACTGTGGGATCGAAGAGGAAACAGCGAATGGGAATCCGGCGGCCCATCTCCTCCCAGCCGTGCCGGGCCACGAGTTGGTTGATGATGTGCTCGAGCGTGATGCCGTGCAGCGGGTCGCGAGGGTGGTGCGTGGGGGATGGCATACGACAAATCGCTTAAATCAGCATCTTCACCCCGGACACCTGCCCCGGCTCAGCACCGCAACCCCGGCCCGGATGCACTGTGGTCCTCATCAGCTTGCGACTAGATCATGTGGCAAAACATCGCATCGCGCAGCTTGGGCTCAAACCAGGTGCTCTTGGGCGGCATGATCCCGCCGGCATCGGCGATCTCCATCAAGTCCACGATGCTGGTGGGAAACATGCTGAAGGCGCAGGCGTATTCGCCACCGTTCACCAGCTTCTCCAGCTCTGCCGTGCCGCGGATGCCACCGACGAAGTTGATGCGCTTGCTGGTGCGCGGATCGGTGATGCCGAAGATGGGATCGAGCACGAACTTCTGGAGCAAGGTCACATCAAGCCGCTCGATCGGATCCTTCGTCGCCGCAAACTGCGGACGGAAGTGCAGCGTGCGCCATTGACCGCCCAAGAAGAGACCAAGCTCATGCTTCCGGCCGGGCTTGGGATTGCCGGGGGAACTCAGCATGAACACGGCGTCCAGCTTGGACAGCAACGCCTCGGACGTCAGGCCGTTCAAATCCTTGAGCACCCGGTTGTAGGGCAGGATTTGCATCTGGTTGTGCGGGAACGTCACGGTGAGGAAGCCGCCACTGTGGCCCGCGCCGTTGCGTGACTTGAAGACGCGCCCCGCCGCCGCGCTGCGATGGTGGCCGTCGGCGATGTAGAGGAACGGAATCTTCGCAAACTGATCGGCGATGAAGCCAACCCCAGCCGCGTCGCGCATGGTCCACGAGGTGTGCCGGACACCGTCCTTGCCGGTGAAGTCCACGTCCGGCGTGCCAGCGGTGCGCTGGGCGACAAAGTCATCCATCGCGGCCACCGCCTTGTAAGTGAGGAACACCGGCCCGGTTTGAGAGTTCAGCGTCTCAATGTGGCGCACCCGGTCGTCCTCCTTGTCCGGGCGGGTGAACTCATGCTTCTTGATGATGCCATCAAGGTATTCCTGGCAGCTCGCGGCGGCGACGAGGCCGATCTGTGAGTGGCCGCCCATCACCTGGCGATAGAGATAAAAACACGGCTGGCTGTCCTGGAAGAGCGCGCCATCGGCGATGAGCTTGGTGAAGTTTTCCCGGCCCTTCGCGTAAACGGCGGGCGAGTATAGATCCGTGCCGGACGGCAGATCGATTTCCGGCTTGGACACATGGAGAAATGAGAGGGGATTGCCGGCCGCCATTTCACGCGCCTCCTCGGAGGACATCACGTCGTAGGGCAGCTCGCAAATGCGCGCCGCGAGTTCAGGTTTGGGTCGGAGGGCCGGAAAAGGTTTTAGTGTCGCCATAAAGCGGCGCGAAGATAGAAACCGCTCCCCGCCAAGGCACGCGAAAAGTTTGGGCTCTTTGAATCTCGCAGTGGACAAATGGCCCCATGGCCCTGCGCTGCATGGAAAACTGCTGCCGGGTCGATGGGGCATCCCCGCCGACATCGAACCAGCGGGCTTGCTGGACGGCGGTTCAAAGCCGCAGTTTTAGCAGGCCAACCTCCAGCGCGAGGGCTTCCTGCACATTGGTGCGGAGGAGCCGCTGGGTCTGCTCGACGACGCGCAGGTTCTCCAAGGCCTCCGGCAAAGTCACCCGGGCACTGATGACATCCACGGGCGCGGCCAGTTCTGGGAAAGTGACCAGTTCGGCGTCCAGTCCCAGCTTCCGCAACCACACGTCTCGCAGCCACCATTGCAGAGTGAGCAGAAGCTCGCCGCGCTGACGCCGGTATTCGGCCTCGATGGCAGCGTCCAGTTCCTCCTCCCACTTTTCGAGCAGCTTCGGCTCCGCGTCGGGGTAGTTCTGCATGGGCGAACGCGCGGTAAGGGTTTCCTTGATCTGCTCCTTCAGCCCGGCCAGACGCGCCAGCAACTGGCCAAGAACCCGGTAGCGGCCCAGCAGACTTTGCTTGGGCTCGGCGAGCTGGACGCCGAACTCCCGCAGCCACTCGACGTGCTCCGGCGCAAACTTCCGCCCCCCTGCCCCGCCGGCAAAGTTCAGGCGCAGGCAGCGGGAAAGAATGGTCTCCAGCAATTGCTGCGGCTCCACGGTAAGGAGTATGAGGATGCTGCGCGACGGAGGTTCTTCCAAGGTCTTGAGAAAAGCGTTCGCAGCCTGGGTGTTCAGCCGGTCGGCGGCGACGATGACCGCAACTTTCCATGCCGCCTCGGTGGGCTTGAGATTGACGGTGTGAATCAACTCGCGGACCTGGTCCACGCTGATCTGGCGCGACTTCATCTCGGGCCGAATCCACTGCACGTCGGCGTGGTTGCCGTGGTCAATCTTCCGGCAGGCCAGGCAGTCGTCGCAGCAGTCACTCGCCACGCCAAGTCCGGGCTGCTGGCAGTTCAGCGTCTTGGCCAGCGTGCGGGCCATGGCCTCCAGTTCATCCAGATCATCGCCCGTGAAAAGATATGCGTGCGCCAGCCGGCCGCGCTCCAGACTGCGCTGGAGCAACGTGACGGCCTGTTGCTGGGCGGGGAAATCCACGAACGCCATGCGCGGATTCGACTGTGCCGCACGGGCTTTGGCGAGGCGAAATTCGGCTGGGAGCCAGCAGCGTCCAGTCACGGGGAAAAACGGCTTCTCGGGCGGACTTCGTCCGCTACACTTCGGCCATGCCTCAACGCCTCGCACTTGCCCTGCTTCTGTTCAGTTTCATCGTTCTTGCTGCCCCGGCCCAGGACCCCGGCTACAGGCACACCGAAGATGTCATCTACGGCCGCAAATTCGGCACCGCCCTGACCCTGGATGTCTTCCAGCCAAATACGACCAACAACGGCTGCGCGGTGATTTACATGGTGAGCGGCGGCTGGTTCTCCGCGAAGGAGAACATCCGGCCTGCCTACTACAAGGCGTTCCTCGATCGGGGCTACACGGTGTTTGCCGTGGTGCATGGGTCGCAGCCCAAGTTCACCATCCCCGAAGTGACGCAGGACATCCATCGCGCTATCCGATTCATCCGCACGAATGCCGCGCGTTGGGGAGTGAAGCCGGACAAATTCGGCATCTCCGGCGGCAGCGCGGGCGGCCACCTTTCGCTCACCATGGGCACGCAGGGCGGGCCCGGGAAAAGCGACGCGAAAGATCCCGTGGACCGCGCGAGCAGCGCCGTGCAGGCGGTCGCGTGCTTCTTTCCACCGACGGATTTTCTGAACTACGGCCAGCCCGGTGAGGACGCGGTGGGCGTGGGCACGCTGAAGAATTTCAAGGCCGCTTTCGGTCCACGCTCCGATACCGAGGAGGGCCGCAAGGCGCTGGGGCGCGAGATTTCGCCGATTTACTTCACGAGTGCGAAGACGGCCCCGACGCTCATCATCCACGGTGACGCGGACAAGCTTGTGCCATACCAGCAGGCCGAGTCGTTCGTGAAGAAGGCCACGGAGGCCGGTGCCACCGCGAAACTGATCAACCGCCCCGGCAAGGTCCACGGCTGGCCCGAGATGGTCACTGACCTGCAGTTCTTCGCCGACTGGTTCGACCTGCATTTGCGGGGAATCAAAGCGAATCCCTGAACCGCGCATCGCGTCGAGTCATCCGCAGCAGTCCCACATGAAAATCACGAACGTCGAAGCCATTTACGTCTCTCAAAAACTTGTTCGCGCCCAGTGCGACAGCGGCCAGGACGCGCTCATCGTCAAGGTCACCACGGACGCCGGCATCACCGGCATCGGCGAGGTGGACTCCGCGCCGCTCGCGGCCAAGGCCGTCATCGAGGGGCCGTTCAGCCACACCATCAGCACCGGTCTGAAGCATCTGCTCATCGGCCAGGACCCCTTCGAGACCGAGCGGCTCTGGCACCAGATGTATCACCGCACCATCTACTCCGGCCGGCGCGGCATCGGCCTGCACGCGATGAGCGGCATTGACCTCGCGCTCTGGGACATCAAGGGCAAGGCGCTCGGCCTGCCCGTCTGGAAACTCCTCGGCGGCGGCTTCCAGAAGCAAATCCGCTGCTACGCCAGCTCCCTTTTCGGCGCGACGCCCAAGGCCACCGGCGAACTCGCCAAGCGCATTCGCGCCAAAGGCTTTTCCGCCGTGAAGTTCGGCTGGGCACCGATGGGCAAGGACGCGAAGACCGACGTGGACCTCGTCCGCCAAGCGCGCAAGGGCTTCGGTGCGGATGCCGACGTGATGATTGACGCCGGCCTCGTGTGGGACGCTCGCACGGCCATCCAGCGCGCGAAGGCTTTCGCCGAGTTCGGTATCTTCTGGCTGGAGGAGCCGCTCCCGCCCGACGATTACGAAGGCTACGCCAAGCTCACCGCCGCCAGCCCAGTCCACATCGCCGCTGGCGAGCAGGAGAGCGGGCGGCAGTCCTTCCTCGACCTGATGGACAAAGGCCGCGTGGACATCGCGCAAGTGGACCTCACGCGCTGCGGCGGCTTCACCGAGGCGATGAAAATCGCGAGCCTCGCTGCCGACCGCGGCCTCAAGGTCGCCAACCACGGCTTCAGCACCTACATCAACGTCCACGCCGCGTTGCACTGGCTCAACGCCATCCCCAACGCCCTCATCGCCGAGTTCGTCGTGCAGGAGAACACCAGCCTCCGCGAGTTTCTCACCAAGGGCCACGTCCGCATGAAGGACGGCTTCCTCCCCATCCCCGACGCGCCCGGCCTCGGCTTGGAACTGGACGAGGAGCAAGTGCGGAAGCACCGCGTCGCCTGAGCGGAACTATCTTCTCGCCACAGATGAAACACAGATTGAACACAGTTAGCAGAGGGAAGCACGATGGACGTGCCTCTTCAATTCCTTCCGTGTTTCGTCTGTGTTTCATCCGTGGCTCAACAATTCTAGCCGTGCTGCTCAGTGGCTCCGTAGCAATCAAGGCTGCCAGCCCTGACGGACCTGCTTTCTTCGAGGCGAAGATTCGCCCGCTCTTCATCGAGCACTGCCAGAAATGCCACGGCGAGAAGAAGCAGGAAGGCGGCCTCCGCCTCGACACCAAGACCGGCTGGCAAAAGGGCGGCGACCACGGCCCCGTCATCGTCCCCGGCGACCCGGAGAAGAGTCGCCTCATCCAAGCCGTGC
>CAIPBN010000911.1 GCA_903863315.1 uncultured Verrucomicrobiota bacterium
GAGGGTGAGTCCGGCCGAGGCTAGCGTCTCCCACTGGGGCTGAGGGGCCGGGGCCGTCAGCGGCACGGCAGGATTTTGCGCCCGAACAGCGACGGTGGAGAGGAGTCCGGCGCAGATGGCGACAAGCGTCAGGCGGTTGAAATAGTTCTTCATGCTGAGGATTGGTTTGGTTTGCCGCGAGGCCGCAAACACATGCAGCCAAGGGGCGGGAAGCTAAAGACCAGACAAATGGGTGCAAGGCGAAACGTTGACCTGGGCCGGCCATTGCCGGTGCTCCCCGCCGCAACGGAGCAACGCAGGAGCGACTCGCTTTGACCCTGCCCTGAAGTTCGTTGGACCGACGTCGCACAATCTTGTTTGCCTAAGCATGCGGCGGGACGAAGGCGAGCGCGTGAGCCTCAGCCACGGCACGGCAGGTAAGTTTTCCCGCCTGAACGTTAATGCCCCCCAACAGAGCGGGTTGTTGCTGACAGGCACCCGCAAGTCCGAGATCCGCAAGCTGCTCGATAAAGCGGTAAGTGACGTTCGTAAGCGCCTGAGTGGCGGTGCGGGCGTAGGCCGCAGGCATGTTGGAGACGCAGTAATGCAGCACGCCTTCCTCGACATACGTCGGGTCGTGGTGAGTGGTCGGACGGGAGGTTTCCGCACAGCCCCCCTGATCGATGGCGATGTCCACCAGCACACTGCCCGGGCGCATTCGCCGAAGCATGTCGCGATGGATGAGCTTGGGAGCCCGCGCGCCGGGAACCAGCACCGCGCCAATGAGCAGATCCACGGTGGGCAGCAGTTCCATCAGGTGCGCCTCATTTGAGTAAAGGGTGTGCGCGGTATGAAGCGTGATGTCGAGGAATCGCATGCGTTCCACATCCACTTCGAGAATGGTGACATCCGCGCCAAGGCCCTGGGCCATGCGGGCGGCATTGACACCAGCGGCCCCGCCACCCAGCACAACCACTTTGCCTGGCAGCACGCCAGGCACGCCGCCCAGCAGCACGCCGTTGCCCCCGCAGTGCTTGGCCAAGAAGTAGCCGCCCACCAACACGCTCATGCGTCCGGCGATTTCGCTCATGGGCTCAAGCAAGGGCAGGCGTCGGTTGATCTCGATGGTTTCGTAGGCCAGACAGGTGGCACCGGACTTGAGCAGCGCCTCCGTGAGTTCACGGTTCGCGGCGAGATGGAGGTAGGTGAAAAGCAATTGTCCGGGGCGCAGCAGAGGATACTCGGCCGGCAATGGCTCCTTGACCTTCACAATCAGATCAGCCTCCGCAAATACCGCGGCGTGCTCGCTCATCAGAATCGCCCCCGCCTGTTCGTAGTCCGAGTCCGGATATCCAGAGCCGGCTCCTGCACCGCGCTCCACTACGACTCGATGCCCGCGGCGGACAAGCTGGTAAGCCGCCGAAGGCAGCAGGGCAACGCGGTTCTCTTGGGCTTTAATTTCCTTGGGCACGCCAATGGTCATGAGCGCGAGGCTAAACCGAATCGCCTTGATGAACAAGTCGCCACGAGGACGGGGACTTGGAACTTGTCGGCACTGGATGTGCCTTTCATACTTCAAGCGTGGTCTGACCGGCTCGTCGAAAGACCATGGGTAGTTTGCAAGACCCGCGCTGGTCCTTTGCCTCCATAGCTCAAATGGATAGAGCTCGCGTTTCCTAAACGTGAGATCCAGGTTCAATTCCTGGTGGAGGCACCATGACCAGCTCAGGTTTCAACTTCGGACCATCGCCCCCCAGTCTGGACACGGCTTGCTCGAAGCGTCTCCCCCCCTCAGCTAAAGCGGTTCAAACGAACCCGATATACTTACGTGGCCCGGCTTGCGATTTTCGACAAAGGTCCGCTTACTCCCGAAATGGCGAAGACGTTGCTGACATTCGTGGACGACATCTACGAGGATTTGGAGTTGTGGTATCCGCTGCTCCGATTGCAGGAGGCGGGTTACAGCATGCGTCTCGCTGCGCCTGAACTGCGAACTTACACGGGCAAACATGGATACCCAGCCACGAGTGATTTGCTGCTCCAAGAGGCCCGTAGCGCGGATTTCTGCGGGCTGCTCATCCCTGGCGGATTCATGCCCGACAAGCTCCGGCGGGACGCGAAAGTGCTCGCCCTGACTCGCGAGTTCTTCTGCTCGGGAAAGCTCGTGGCTTTCATCTGCCACGGTGGCTGGATTCCCATCTCGGCAAAAATCCTGACAGGCAAACGCGTGACCGGCTCGCTGGGAATCAAGGACGACTTGGAGAATGCCGGGGGAGTTTGGGTGAACGAACCGGTCGTGGTGGATGGCAACCTGATTTCGAGTCGCACTCCGCGCGATCTGGCTCCGTTCGCCAAAGCGATGGTGGACTTCCTGCAATCGCGAACTGGATCGACCTCTTGTCCAAACGAGGTGGAGAGGTGCCAGGCAATCCTCAAACCTTAACAATCAGACTGCGCCTCGCACGGCGGCGTTACTGAAATCAGCGAACAGATGGGGGACTCTGAGCGCCTTAGCCTTTTACCAAGACCGCCTTCTTCGCCTTCAGGTGCTTCTCCAGCGCCAGCTTGTTGCCCAAGGTGGTGGGAACCCGGGAATTGGTGCCCTTTAACAGCTTGTAGTGAACCAGAGTCTTGCCCACTTGCCCGATGTGGCACTCGGTATCCTGCATTCGCCACACCTGACCAGCGACGACTTGGGGACGGACAACACGTTTCGCTTCTTTCATTCTGCTGTTGGACTGGACCGGAGTTTGAATCTTCAAATAGACGCGAGATAATGACCGAGTGTCGGCCACGTGTCGAGCGAAAGGCGCGGCCGAGCCTGGGATTTATGCCACCAGAAGCAGAGCAAGAACGTTAATCCCCTCTGAGTTGGCGTCGTTCTGAACCCAACCAAGAGCAAGGCCGCGCAAGTGCGCGGCCTTGGCCAAATATTTGAGGGTCTGAAAGTTACGCAAAGAGCTTCGTCACGGCCTTGGCCTTCACCAACTCGCGAGGCTGGTTGAGGTGGTTCATCACCACGGTCTCCGGGTCGATGCCGAAGCTGTGGTAGATGGTGGCGAGCAATTCCGCCGGGTGGACGGGGTCCTCGACTGGTGCGGAGCCGGTCTTGTCGGACTGGCCATGGACGTAGCCGCGCTTGATGCCCGCGCCGCCGATGACGCTGGTGTAGCAATACGGCCAGTGGTCGCGCCCATCGGCACTGTTGCCATTGCCGCTGGTGCTCACGCCCTTCTGCGGGCTGCGCCCAAATTCACCGATCGCTACGACGAGCGTTTCAGCCAACAGACCGCGTGAATCCAAATCCTCGAAAAGTGCAGCGAGGCCGGTGTCGAGCATCGGGCCACTCTGCTTCTTCATGCGGTCGTTCAGGCC
>CAIPBN010000912.1 GCA_903863315.1 uncultured Verrucomicrobiota bacterium
ACAGTATCTCCGAGGCCATCGCGTCCGGTTCCGCCCACGTCACGACGCTCGGTGGCAGGGTCGGGGAATGGACACAGCTCACCGCGAAATCACTCGTCCCCGCCGAGGCCGACTTCGCCGTGGTGCAGATTAGCGCGCGCCCCAATCTCCGCGTGCTGATGCCGGCGCAGCTCTTCGCCGACGACGTGAAACTCACCCTCAAGACGCAGCCCGCGCTGCCGGTGCGCGTGGTGCAACGCTGACGCTTTCATGATGCGCTTCGGCTTTATCATCGCGTGGGTGGCGACGCTGGCGGCGGTTTCCGCACAGGCCGCCGGGCCCGCTGCTTTCTTCGAGCAGCACTGCACCGACTGCCACGACGCGGCGGAGAAAAAGGGCGGTCTCGATTTGACTTCGCTCGCGCTGAAGCTCGACGACGGCGCGAACTTCGCGACGTGGGCGAAGGTGCACGACCGCATCGCCAGCGGTGAGATGCCGCCGAAGAAGAAGGCGCGTCCGCCGGCGCAAGCGACGCGCGCGTTGCTCGGTGAACTCGACGCAAAACTCACGGCCTCGGATGCGGCGCGCGTGGCGCGGGAAGGGTGCGTGCGGATGCGGCGGATGACGCGCGCGGAATTTGAAAACACGCTCATGGACCTGCTGGCGTTGCCGCGGCTCGACATCCAGGCGTTGCTCCCGGCCGATGGCAGCGTGGCGGGTTTCGACAAGATCGCGGGCGGGCTCGACCTTTCGCCCGCGCATCTCGCGGCCTACGCCGAGGCGGCGGAGAAGGCGCTCGATGCCGCGATTGCCACGCGCAGCACGGCACCGCCCGTGTTTCAACGGCGCATCTATCCGGCGGGGCTGTTCAAGTTCACCGGCAACCTTCAGCAGGGGCAGTTCGTCCTGTTGCGGGACAAGCAGCCGGACCCGGCTTTTCCGCCGCGCGGCGGGTTTGAGCACGTGAAGGGTTACATCGCCGCGAAAGACGCCGAGGCCGACATGCCGGAGCGCAGGAAGCTCTACGAGCAAAACCAAATCGCGAAAAGCCACAGCGCGGTCGGCCTGCTGAATCCGAATCTCGCGGGCTACGAGGCGGCGATGAATGTGTCGCCCATCTACGCAGGTAGCTACCGGATGCGCATCTCGACGTGGGGCTTTCAATGGAACGCAGGCAAGGTGGAGCCCGGACCGGACCAGGCCGCGGTGCTGCGCGCGCACGAGGAGGGCAAACAACAGGAGGGCGGACGACTGTTGAACCTGTTCACCGCGCCGTCGCTGAAGTCCACCGAGCACGAAATCACGACGTGGCTCGACGCCCACGAGAGCATCGTGTTCGACCCGGTGTCGCTCTACTGGATGGGCTTGCGCGTCGGGCAGATCGGCGGGCGCGCGGCGAAATATCTCGGCCCCGGCGTGGCGATTGACTGGTTTGAAATTGAAGGGCCGCTGAATCCCACGTGGCCGCCCGAGAGTCACCGGCGTTTGTTCGGCGACCTGCCCATCGCGAAGCTCGGCGCGGGCAGCGACGTGATTTCGCCCCGGCGCGAAGCGGTGCGAAGCATCGGGGGCTACTTGCCGAGCATGCATTTCGACCTCACGCCGCAGGACCGCCAGCCGCCGCTGGAAACCGTTCAGTCAGCGCAACCCGAGGCGGACGCGCGCAAGCTGCTGAGCGCGTTTTTGCCCAAGGCGTTTCGTCGTCCGGTCGCAGCGGAGGAAGTCGCACCCTACGTCGCGCTCGTGATGAAGCGTCTCGCGGCGAAGGATTGTTTCGAGGACGCGATGCGTCGCGCCTACGTGGCGGTGCTGACCTCGCCGGAGTTTCTCTTCCACCCTGCCGACGTGACGCGCGAACCGATGCCCGGCGCTAACGCGAAACTCTTCACGCTCGCCTCGCGCCTGTCCTACTGGCTGTGGAATGGCCCGCCCGATGACGCGTTGCTCGCCGCCGCGCGCGATGGCTCGCTGCAACGCACCGAGGTGCTGCATCGCGAAGTGGACCGACTGCTCGCCGACCCGCGCAGCGAACGCTTCATCCGCGACTTCGCCGACCAGTGGCTCGACCTCCGCCGCGTGAACGAGACCACGCCCGACCCGCAGCTTTACCCCGAGTATCGCTTTCTGCTGCACGAGGCGATGGTTGCCGAGACGCGCGCGTTTCTCCGCGAACTCATCGCCACCAATGCGCCCGTGAGCGCACTGGTGCGGCCCGGCTTTGCGATGCTCAACCAGCGCCTCGCCGAGCATTACGGCATCGCGGATGTGCATGGTGTGGAGGTGCGACGCGTGGCGTTGCCCGCCGGGAGCCCACGCGGTGGGTTGCTTGGGCAGGCCGCGATTTTGAAACTCACCGCCAACGGCACCACGACCACGCCGGTGAAGCGTGGCCTGTGGGTGATGGACCGCCTGTTGAACGAACCCGCGCCACCACCGCCGCCGAGCGTGGGCGCCATCGACCCCGACACGCGCGGCGCGACGACCGTGCGCGAGCAACTCGACAAGCATCGCAACAGCGCAAGCTGCGCCGCGTGCCACGCGAAGATCGATCCAGCCGGCTTCGCGCTCGAGAGCTTCGATCCCATCGGTGGCTACCGCACACGCTATCGTTCCACGGGCAAAGGCGACGTGCCGCCGGAGAAGGACCGCACCGTGTGGAAGGTGAACTACAAGCTCGGCCCCGCCGTGGACGCGAGCGGCGAACTGCCCGACGGCCGCACGTTCAAGGACGTGAATGAACTGAACGCCATTCTCGCCACAGACCCCGCGCGCCTGGCCCGCGCCTTCGTCGCGCATCTGAGCCGCTACGCCACGGGCGCGGATGTGAGCTACGCCGACCGCGCGGAGATCGCGCGCCTCGTCGCGAGCACGACGGCGAAACGACACGGCATCCGCTCGCTCATCCACGCACTGGCGGAGAGCAGAATTCTCCAACCGCGCTCTGCACCTTGAAGACCATGCACGCCGCTATGAACCGCCGACATTTCCTCCGCGCCGCGGGCGCGTTTCTCGCGCTCCCGCTGCTGGGGCGCGCTGCCGAAAGACAGCCGCCGAAGCGCCTCGTCGCGATCCATGTGCCGCTCGGGATGATGCCGCAGTTTTTCTTTCCGAAGGCGGGCGTGACTTCGAGTCCGTATCTCGACCTGCTCGCGGCGCATCGCGGGCAGTTCACGGTGTTCTCCGGGCTGTCGCATCCGGGCGTGGATGGGAATCATCACGCAGGGCAGTGTTTCCTCACCGGCGCGCCGCATCCGGGGCAGCCGACGTTTCGCAATTCGCTCTCGCTCGACCAACTCGCCGCGGAGCAAATCGGACTGGAAAATCGTTTCCCCTCCCTCTCGCTCACCGTGAAGAACGGCGACCACTACGCGGACTCGCTCTCGGTGTCGCGCTCGGGCGTCGGCATTCCGGCGGAGGCAAGCCCGCGGCGGCTTTACCGCAGCCTCTTCGTCGCGGGCACGCCCGAGGAAAAGGCCGCGACCATGCGCCGCATCGAGTCGGGCGGCAGCGTGCTCGACCTCGTGCTCGACAAGGCCGCGCGCCTCGAACGATCCGTCGCGCCCGAGGACCGCGCGCGGCTCGACCAGTATTTCCAGAGCGTGCGCGAACTCGAAGGCCGCTTGCAGCGCAGCATCGCGTGGGAGAACCGCCCGAAGCCGAAGGTGGATTATCCCGAGCCGAAGGACATCGCCGACGCAAATCTCGTCATCGAGAAATCGAAGCTCATGTTCGACCTCATCCGCCTCGCGTTGCAGACCGACAGCACGCGCGTGGTCACGCTTTCACTCAGCACTTTCTCCGTCGTGCCGCACGTGCCCGGCGTGAAGAGCGAGACGCACGGCCTCACGCATC
>CAIPBN010000913.1 GCA_903863315.1 uncultured Verrucomicrobiota bacterium
CCACACGTCTTGAGCGCCTGCCCGAGCAGGATGGGGTCGGCGACGTTGATGTTCACCCGCCGTTCACAATCGGTGATCTTCACGTTGAGGACACCGGAGCCGAGCCGCACATCGGTGAGCGAGACCGCGGCCAGGGCCTCGTTGGTGCCCATCGGACCCCCGGCCCACTTTTGGTTCAGCGCGTCATAGGGTTCGTTGGGAATGTTCAACTGCTGCCCGACCACGAAGCTAGCCAGCTCCACGCCGGAGCGGCCCAGCCACTCGAACTCCGGATCGTAGGAGGCATTGCGGGCCAGCGTGGTCTCGACCTTGATCGAGTAGGCGAAGCCGCCCGCCAGCACGGCCAGCACCACGACGACCAGCATCACGATGATAAGCGCGACCCCGGCGCGGGCGTTTGGCTTCGCCACACCAAACGCCACCGGCGGCGACTGCGAGTCGCCGGCACAGGGCTGGGTGCGGAGTTTCATGGGGTGGCAATTACCGGGGCTTGGGCACCGGCATGGTGGGCAGGGCAGGCATGCGGTTAAGTCCCGGGGCGGCACCGGCGTTGCCCTGCAATTCGCGCGGCACGCCCTGGCCGCCCGGCGAAATCACGCTGCTGACGAGGACCGCCGGCGCTCCGCCCGCCGCCGGACCCGCTCCGAAGCCCAGCGTCACGCGCATCATTCTTGGCACTTGATTGGTCGGCAGCCACTCGACATCCCAGTCCGCCAGGTTCGTGCTCCAAAACTCGATGCTGAAGACATTCAAGTGCGGGGTGAGGGTGAGCGTGTAGGACTCCTCGATGGGCGAGTTCGTGGGCGTGAGGATGGAGGACTGCCGCAGCAGCAGCGACGGCGTGCCGGAGCTGGCACCGGGCTGCACCGCAAAGGTGACGCGCCGGAGCGGCTGGTTGGGAAACATGCCGCTGCCGGGGAAATCCTCGGGCAGGTGGGCTACAAAGCTTAACAGGGCGAACTTTTCATCCGTCGTGTCCGCCACGAACGAATAGTGCCGGGCATTGCCGGCATACAACACGGCGGCGGCGAGGGACTGCTCCAGCGCCTGCCGCGCGATGCGCATGCGCTGCACCTCGTCCGCGGCGGTGTTGCCCACCTTGGCGGCGCGCAACACGGCGGTCCAGGTGGAGTAAATCGCCGTCACCACGCCTCCCAAGATGGCCATGGCCACGAGCAGTTCGATGAGCGTGAAGGCGGTGCGGGTGACAAACCGTCGGTGCGCGGAGGCCGCGCCGGTCAACCGCCGCATGTCACCTGCCACTTTCAAAAGCGCCTCCCCACGGTGGCCCCCATCAGTGAATCGGGCCGATACAGGAAAATGGAAAGCCGGCTTTCCGCCGGGAACCGCCCGCCCGCCGATCGGTCCTGCACAATGAAGTCCACTTGAAACAACCCGTTGGTGACCACCATCGTCACATTGCGCGTCCAGGAAACTCCCGGATACAGGTTACCGAAATCACCCGCGTCGCTGCCCTCCTCCAGCTTGTTGGTCAGCGACAGCTCGGACGCGAGGCTGCCGATGTCCACGGCGGGCTTCTGGAGGCGCTGCACGTTCTTCAAGTTTTGTGAGACCAGTTCCATTACGGAGAAGGCGCACATGAAGAAGATGGCCACGGCGATCATGACTTCCAGCAGCGTGAAAGCGGAAATGGATGACAGATGGCGGGCGGTTGACGGCCGGGAACGCGTCGTGCCGCGTGTCCCCGGCCAGCCGTCACTGGGCACTTCGATCCTCATCGCATCACCTCGAAATCGGCGCGGGCGGTGACGGGGTCGAGCGTGATCTTGCGCAACTCGCCGTGCAGCGAGCGCAGGACCACGGTGAATTCATCGCTGGTGCCGTTCGGGCGGAACCGCACCGCGACGGCCTCGGCGTCCTTGAGCAGTTGGAAGTTGATCGCCAGTTCTTCGATGCCCACCTCGGTCGGCAGTTTGAGGGAGAAGACACTGTGGCCTTCGCCGGCCTTGGGTTCCGGCCGCGCAGCCCCGGCGGCGGAACCACCGCCCGCGCCCGCCGGAGCCACGTCGAAGGTGTAATCCTGCGGACGGATGCGCAGCTCCACGATGGCCCCGCGCAGGATCGCCTGCGCCCGCGCCGTGGCGCAGGCCTCCAGAAGGCCCTGGAGCGCGACTCGCATCGGCTGCTTGTTTTGCGCGGAGACGAACGCGGGGATGGCGGCGCTCATGGCGATGGCAATGAGCCCGACGACGATCATGATCTCGATGAGCGTGAAGGCCCGGAGAGTTGCCCCCGACGACCGGGCGCCGGGAATTCCCCTCCCGATGTCACCGGGCCCCGGCCGCTTGTGACCTGCCATCTTCATCGTCCCATGCTGTTGCCGATGTTCGAGGTGATGGAGAACATGGCCTGCAACACACTCAGCAGCAGGAAGCCCACGCCCAGCGCGATACCGAGAATCATCACCGGCTCAATCAGGTTGGTCATGACGCGCAGGCCGATGTTCAGATCGTTCTCGTAGGTGTCGGCCACGTTGCGAAGCGCGCCGGGGACGTCGCCGGTGTCCTCGCCGATCTTGATCAGGTCGATCATGAGCTGTGGGAAGACTTTGCTGCGGGCCAGCGGCTGCGCGATGGTCTTGCCGTCGGTGACGGCCGCGCGGGTTTCGGCGATGGCCTGCTTGAGCACGACGTTGGGCACGACCTGCTCGGTGATTTTCAGCGCCGTAAGCACGGACACGCCATTCTGCATCAGCGTGGACAGCGTGCGCGCGAACTGGCCGAACAGGTGCAGCCGCACGACGCGGCCCACGACCGGCGCGTTGAGCTTCCAGCGGTCCAGCGTGTGCCGGCCCAGATCGCTGGCCCGGAAGCGCAGGAAGACGATCGCCCCCGCCACCAGCACCACGCCCATCGTCAGCAGATACACGGGGTCGCTGAAGAAGTTGCTGATGCCGATGAGCAGCCGGGTGGAGGCGGGCAGGTCCACCTTCATGTCCGCGAAGATGCTGAGGAACTTCGGCAGCATGTAGGTCATGAAAAAGAAGATGATCACCACGCCGGTGAGCATCACAAACGCTGGGTAGATCAGGGCCGAGCTGAACTTCTGCTGCACCTCCGCGAAGCGTTCGTAGTGCTCCGCCAGCCGGCGCAGCACCTCCTGCAACGAGCCGCTCTGCTCGCCGGCGCGGACCATGTTCACATACATGTCCGAGAAGACGACCGGCTGCTTGGCCATGGCATCCGAGAGGCTGCGGCCCTCGGTGACGTCGTTGCGGAGCTGCTTGCTGACGGCGGAGGGGATGCCCTTGGTCTCCAGATGCGTCATGCTGTTCAGGGCGGTCGTCAGCGGCATCCCGGACTTGAGCAGATTCGAGAACTGCTGCGTGAAGGTGGCCAGCTCCTGCAACTTGGGCTTGCTCGGCCGCAGGGCCGCTTCGCGTAAGGTGGGCGGGAGCAGGTCGGTGAGCGCAAACCGCCGGCCAGAAGCGGCCCCGGGAGTCAGCGCGACGCCCCCCTTGGCCGCCTCCACGGCCACGGGGAACAGGCCCATGCGATCGATCTGCGCGAGGGCGGCGCTGCGGTCGTTGCCCTCAAGCACGCCGGTGACGGTTTCGCCGGAGCGTTTGCGGGCCTTGTAGGTGAACTGCGCCATGTGACTGGGGCGATACTTAACCAGCCGGGGCCGAAAGTTGCGAGCGGTAAGGCGCGTTGCGGGGTTGCGCGGCGCGCGCGGCGGCTGTTACATCTCGGTTCATCGTCCAAGCACGAGCGCGCATGCGGTCCTTTCTCGCCTTGAGTTTGTCCCTCGCCCTCACCGGGGTGCTGCTGGTGATGAACCTTGCCCTGCTGCGTTCAGCCGGCGCACCGGCCGGTGCCGTGCAGGAGCGACAGGCGGTGGTCACGACGCTGCGCCCCGCCCGGCCCACGCCGCCAAGCGAGCCGGCCCCGGCCCCGGCGGCCGCCGCGCCGTTCCATTGGCGCGCGGTGGAGTCAGCCGACTATGCCATTTACGCGGCGAATCTTCGCGCGATTGGCACCCCGCCAGTGGTCGTGCGGGACATCCTGCTGGCCGATCTGGAGAAGCACTTCGCCGAGCGGCGGGCCGCGCTGGAGGAGGACAAGGAGGACACCTTCTGGCAGCCGGCGGATGAACGAGATGCCCGCGCCCGTGCCCGTGCGCTTCAGTTGCACGCGCTGGAATTGGAGAAGCGGGATCTCACCCGCCAGTTACTGGGGGCCGAGCTGAGCTTCAAGGCCCTC
>CAIPBN010000914.1 GCA_903863315.1 uncultured Verrucomicrobiota bacterium
AAGACCACGCCGGGCTGGCGACGCTTTGAGAAATACGCCGTCCGCTGCGGCGGCGGCCAGAACCACCGCATCGGGCTCTTCGACCTCGTTCTGATCAAGGATAACCACCTCGCCGCGCTGCGCGACGAGCAGCCCAACGCCATCGCCGCCGCCGTGCAACGCGCCCGCACCGCGTATCCCGCCCTGCAAGTCGAGGTCGAGGCCGACACGCTCGCACAAGTGCGGCAAGCCACCGAGGCCGGAGCCGACATCATCCTGCTGGACAACATGACGCCCGCCCAACTGACCGAAGCCGTGCGCTTGGTCGGCGGACGGGCAAAGACCGAGGCCAGCGGCGGCGTGAACCTGCAAACCGTGCGGGCCATTGCCGAAACTGGCGTTGACTTCATCTCCGTGGGAGCCCTGACCCACTCCGCCCGGGCCATGGACATTGGCCTGGATTACGATCCCTCCCCTGCCCCATGAGCATGGACTCGCAAATACTGGGTGCCATGCGCCGTGCCGGCACCGGCTCCGTGTCCGGAGCGGACCTGGCGCAGCAGCTCGGCGTGAGTCGCGCTGCTATCTGGGCACGCATCGAGGAGCTGCGCAAGCTGGGCTACGAGATTACCGCCAACCCGCATCAAGGCTACCGGTTGCTCAGCACTCCCGATGTCCTCCATGCCGACGACCTGCTCGCCCGGCTCCCGGAGCATCTGACCATCGGCCGCGACATCCGGGTGTTCGAGGCGACCAACTCCACCAACGACGTCGCGGAGAAGCTTGCGCGCGACGGCGTGCGCGAAGGCGTCGTTGTATTTGCCGAGGCGCAGACGCGCGGCCGCGGCCGGCTGGGGCGGACCTGGCTTTCACCCGCGCGCAAGGGCCTTTGGTTCTCCGTGCTGCTGCGGCCGGATCTGCGTCCTCAGGAGGCCACCCAACTCACGGTCGCTTCCGCCACCGCGCTGGCGCGGGCCATCCGTCGGCAAACGAATCTCATTCCTGAAATCAAGTGGCCCAACGACATCCTGCTGGGCGGCAAGAAAGTCGCCGGCATCCTCACCGAGCTGAGCGCCGAGCTGGACCACGTGAAGTATCTCATCATCGGCATCGGTGTGGATGTGAACCTCACCACCGCAGACCTGCCGCCGGAGTTGCGCAAGCTGGCCACCTCCCTCCGCATCGAGAGTGGCCAGCCCGTGCCCCGGCCGGAGCTCGCCGCCGCCATTCTGCAAGAGCTGGACGCTGATTACGCGCGCGTGCGAGCCGGACAATTTGAAGCCTTGGCGGATGAGTGGGAAGCCCAGTGCACCACCATCGGCCGGGAAGTCACCATCCGCATCGGCGACCGCACCCTGCGCGGCATCGCCGAAGCCCTCGACTCCGAAGGCGCGCTGCTCCTGCGCACCCAGCACGGGCGCCTGGAACGCATCATCGGCGGCGATGTCACCGTGGAGAAGACCTGAACCGCCTCCGCCGCCCCATGCTGCTCCTCTTCGACATCGGCAACACCCACACCCACCTCGGTCTGGCCGACGCGCAGGGCGTCCAGCGTCAGACCAACGTGCCGACCGCCCTCTGGCAAACCGGCGGCGCAGCGGCCCGCATCCGCCGCTTCGCAGGCCGCACAGCCATAGACGGCGCAGCCTTGTGCAGCGTGGTCCCCGCCGCCACCCCGGCGGCCGTTGCCTTCGCGCAAACGGCCTACTCAGTCCCGGCGCTGGAGCTGACCCCCCGCACCATCCGGGGCGTGGGCATCAACTACCCCAAGCCCCACAGTATCGGACCGGACCGCCTCGCCAACGCCATCGCCCTGCACCACCACCACGGCGCACCCGCGCTGGCCGTGGACTTCGGCACCGCCGTCACCTTCGACGTCGTGGATGCGCACGGCGATTACATCGGTGGCATCATCGCGCCGGGCCTATCAGCCATGACCGACTACCTGCACGAAAAGACCGCCCTGCTCCCGCGCGTCCGCATTCAGGAGCCCGTCTCCGTGATCGGCAAGAGCACGCGGGAAGCGATGCTCATCGGCGCGGTGCACGGCTACCGTGGTCTCGTGCGGGAACTCATCCGGGAGCTCAAGGCCGAGCTGCACTGCCGCCGCCTGCCCGTGGTCGCCACAGGCGGTTGCGCCGCCCTGCTCGCGGACCGCCTGCCGGAAATCACCGCCGTGGAGCCCAACCTAACCCTCGAAGGCCTCCGCCTCGTCTGGCACGCGCACCACGCGCCAAAACCCGCCGCACCGAAGGCACCGCTCCGTTGATAGTCCGCACCGGCCAGCCAGGCCGCCCAGACAGTGGCGCGTGAAAGACGGGAGGAATCCCATATTTTCACGCTCACCATCTCCCTCCGAGGGAGAAGGGATACGCTTGGCTACCTGCTCGTCATCCCGCATGGCTTGGATGCAAGACGCGCTGACGGCGTGGCTATGCTACCGCCGAGAGAGCCTATTGAATTTGGCTGCCAGTTTTTGGTAGCGGGAGCGCAGGTCACTGTAAATTTCCGGCGTTGCACCAAACTTTTCATAATGCTCGACCACATAGAGGCACGCCTCAGCCAATTTCGCTGCGATGGGGGAAACGTCACGTGGCTTTTTGGCCCACCATTCAAGATTGAAGGCAAATCCGTTTATGGCATCGGGATCATCCTTGGCGTGCTCGCTCTTGAGGTAGCTGATGAACGCCATGACATAAAAGCGGAAAGCTGCCGCTCCCATCCAGTGGAGTGACTCACCATGAAACAGGGCGTTCTGGCGAAACAACTCCTCAGCTTCCTCATGGGTCTTTCCAAAAAACGTTTGGCGGGCGTGGCGCTCGTCCAGACTCTCGTGGCCACTACCAAATCTTGGACTTAATTCCTTGGCACTCGGTTTAACCACGATTCACCTCTCACTTCTTCTCCGCCACCGGCTGCACTTCCACAAGCTGGCTGGGAGCGGGCTGGAGCGCGGCTTTGTGCTTCTCCACGACCTGCGCAATTTGTCCGAGGACGGCGGAGTGGTTTGTGGCCACGTTGTGGGTTTCGCTGGGGTCCACGCGGAGGTTGAAGAGCAGCGGTGGGGTGTGCTCCTCGTGCTTGGGTTGGCCGTAGGCGGCCTGGGTCATGTAGTGGGCCTTGAAGTCACCGGAGCGCGCGGCCATGAGGCGCGTGCCGCGATAGTAGAAGTAAGCCTCGCGCGACACGGGGCCGGTCCCGAACAGCAGCGGGCGGATGTCGAGGCCGTCAATGGGCCGGTCGCCCGGCACGTCCGCGCCCGCGAGCTTCAGGCTCGTGGTGAAGAGGTCCATGGTGCAGGCCAGGGTGCGCTGGACGGTGGGCTTGATTTTCCCCGGCCACCACGCGATGCCCGGCACGCGCATGCCGCCTTCCCAGGTGGAGCCTTTGCCCTCGCGCAAGAGGCCTGCGGAGCCGCCCTGCTGGTTCATGATGAGCCACGGGCCGTTGTCGCTGGTGAAGAAGACGAGCGTGTTCTCGGCGAGTTTCTCCGCGCGCAACGTGTCGAGGACCTTGCCCACGCTGGCGTCGAGTTCCTCCACCACGTCGCCGTAAATGCCGCGCGGGCTCTTGCCGGCGAAGTCCTTCGAGGCGAAGAGCGGCGTGTGCGGGAAGGTGTGGGGGAAGTAGAGGAAGAAGGGTTTCGTTTTGTTGCGCTGGATGAACTTCACGGCTTCGTCCGTGTAGCGGCGGGTGAGCGTGGTCTGGTCGGCGGGGCGTTCAATGATTTGGTCGTCACGGTAGAGGGGCGCGTTCCACCACTCGGCGCGCTGCTCGGCGAGTTTGCCGGCGCCCTTGGGCGCAACGGGCGTGGGGTCCATGTCGTTGGAGTGCGGCAGGCCGAAGTAGAAGTCGAAGCCGTGCTTGCGCGGGTGTCCGCCGGGATTGAACTGCGGCACGCCGAGGTGCCATTTGCCGATGCAGCCAGTGGCGTAGCCTTTGGCTTTGAGCGCCTCGGCCAAGGTGATTTCGTTGTCGGGCAACTGGCCGAGCGAGCGGGGGCGCAGAACGCGGAACTGGTCGTGGCACATGCCGCTGCGAATCGGGTAGCGGCCTGTGAGGAGCGCCGCGCGGCTCGGCGTGCAGACCTCGGCAGCGGAATAAAACTCGGTGAAGCGCATGCCTTCCGCCGCCATGCGGTCCAGGTTTGGCGTGCGAATGGTCGGATGCCCGTAGCAGCCCAAGTCCCCATAGCCAAGGTCGTCCGCAAAGATGATAACGATGTTCGGGCGGGTGGCCTCAGCCGCTTGAACGGTGGGGAACCCAATCCCTGCAGCCAGGAGCCAGGAGAAAAGCGAGAGGAGCTTCATACCAAAACGCTAGCGGGCCGCCGCCAGCCGGGGAAGGCGGGAGTTGCGGGGAAGAAATTACACTGCGGCCCCAATCTCACTCGGACACCCGCCGCACCACGCCGTCCGCACCCAGCTCGGCAAGGACGTTGGTCGTCGCGCGCTGGAGGCAGACCGTCACATCTTCGCGCAGCTCCGGAAGCGCCAAGAGCCGGCGGGCGTTGCGGGCGCGCTGGACGGCCGCGAGCAAATCACCGCTTCCCTGCCGGTAGATTTCCCGCGCCACCTGCGCCGAGTCAGCCACTAGTCCGCCGGAAAATTGTTCCCAGACCGCGTCGCACAACGCCCCGGCACCGAGCACATCCTCGTAGGATGCCTCTTCGAGCGTGCCGGAGCAGACCACGAGCAATTTTTCCACCCGCTCGCGCGCGAGCCAGTCCGCCACCGCACCAAGATTGAGGAAGCTGCCCACCAGCACACGCCGCGCGCCTCGACACGCCTGCAACGCCCGCGTGCCGTTCGTCGTCGTGATCGCCATGGCCCGCCCCCCGACGCGGTCGCGCGTGAATTCGCGTGGCGAGTTGCCCAGATCAAAATCCACGCTGCCGGTCTGCGCGCGCAGGATGCGCAGGCCGTTGCGCTCGCCGGCCAGCAGGAGGTCCGGCCGCGCCTGCCGCAACGCCACCGCCTCGGCAATTTCGCAGACGGGGATGATTTCGCGTGCGCCGTTGGTCAGCGCCGTGACCATCGAGGTGGTGGCGCGCAGCACATCGAAGACGACGCAGACGGTTTGGGACAAGTCACGCTGGCGCAGCGCGACGAATTCGGCGGGAGTGAAGGTGACTTCGAGAGACAAGGGAAGAGTGATTAGTTGTTAGTGCTTAGTCGCTGCGGGCAGACACACCCGGGGCGGTCACAGCAACTAAACACTAATCACTATTTACTAACCACTCTTCTTCACCCGGACGTAGTGAAACAAATACTGCTGCGCATACCCCGCGTTCGGTCCGAAGTGCGTGTTGGCGAAGTGCTCCAGCCGCTTCGCCGAAGGCCGCCG
>CAIPBN010000915.1 GCA_903863315.1 uncultured Verrucomicrobiota bacterium
CTCACGCTCATGCCCATGGACGAAGTGCCGTGGCTGACGCCGGACTATCGGCCGGTCACCCTCATGCAGTATCCACTGGGGAGCCAGCAGCAGGACTTCGTGCGCCGGCTGGCCCACCTGGCTCCAGTGGGAATGTTCGGCAGCAA
Organism: uncultured Verrucomicrobiota bacterium; assembly: GCA_903863315.1. Lineage (GTDB taxonomy): Bacteria > Verrucomicrobiota > Verrucomicrobiia > Limisphaerales > SXTU01 > SXTU01. Next base: position 147 of record CAIPBN010000915.1, read on the forward strand.
CGGCGATATGCAGCGCACCGCAGACCTGAGGTCGGCGTTGCTCGGGGGAAATCCGTTCTCCGCCTTGGCTGGCTTCTTTAAGGTCTGGCACCGCATTGGTGCGCGGCCGGACTTGAAATTTGGCATCCAACGCCTGCTCAACCTGCTGTCGCGCCACAAAGGGCATTACGACCGGCATTTCCCCGAGTGGCTAAACCCTGACCTGCTCCAGCGGCACAACTTCGGGGCTGCCTTCGAAGAGGGCTTCAAGCTCAGATTAGATGCCCATGTCCGCCGCAATCACCGTCATCCGCAGCTCCAATTCTGGTGTTCCCGCAAGGACAACGGCACGGTCTTTCAGGGCAACGCGCCCGACGCCCCGATGGAAGCGCTGGACCCGCTGGGAGACAAACGGTTGGTGGAGTTCCTCCTGACCTTGCCGCAGATGCCTTGGCTGGCGAACAAATATCTCCAACGCGAGGCCCTACGCGGGCTGCTGCCGAAGGCAATCCGTCTGCGCCCCCGCGAAGGCATCACCTCCCACCACGCGCCCTTTTTGCGGAACCCGGCCAACGCCTGGGTGGACACTTGGGCGGCCCAGCCGGAAGCCGAACGGTTCTTCATTCGGAAGGCGATTCCGCGCCTGATTCAAACCCCGGTGCCTCCCCATCAAGCCATCTGCCACCTGCGACCGTTATTGTTCAATCTCTGGCTGAAGGGCACGCCGACTACTCGTCCGACTCTCGGCAGTGGCTTCAATTGAGCGCGGCTGCGAGCTCGCCACTTCTCACGCCACAAACTGAGCTGTCCCGCCATCGTTGATTGTTCAAAAATGCGCTTGCCAAGTTATGGCGGTTCCCCCACTTTCTCGCCCACGATTTAGTTACTAAGCTCCAATCTATGAAAACAGAATCCCTCGAACAGCAGAACGTGAAACAGGCCTACACCCAACCCGTGTTGACCGATTTGGGCGACTTGAAGAGCCAAACTCTTAACGTCTCTTCTGCCTCACCGGGCGCTGACGGCGGAGTGAGCACTGCGACCTAATTGTTCGCGCAACACTGAAAAAACCCTGCGGCATTACGCCCGCAGGGTTTTTTATTATGGAGACCGGTTATCTGCTGCACGGACTGACGTTGGTCTCAGCCCAATCGCTGCCGATTCAAGCAAGCGGACAGGTGCTGCACGCCAAGGATGCCACAATTATTATCCAAGCCGTTCCGCCTTGGCAAAGGGGCGGCCATGCGCTTGTATGTGAACTGATTGGAACCCAGCATTTCGCTGACGGAGTGCTGTCCCGCAGTTTGGAGCGGGTGAGAGCCGGACCGGAGTCTTGGCTCGTGCTGCGGTTCAACATGGACCTAGGCTTGGCCTTCACCGAGGACGGACGGGAGGTCCACATCTTCGGCGGCTTGGTGGAGGACTTGGAATACGTCGCCGGAGTGGTGGCCGGGCCAGTGGCCAGCTTTTTGCGGTGGCAGCGGGGCTGGGCCTCCTTGCACGCCTCCGCCGTGGTGGTGGACGGGCGGGTCATGGCCATCGGCGGCCAGTCGGGCGCGGGCAAATCCACGACCACCGCCGCGCTGGCATTACGGGGCCACCCCTTGTTCAGCGATGACGTGCTCGGCTGGCGGAGCGAGAGCGGACGGCTGCTGGCCTGCCCCGGCCCGGTGCGGGTGAAACTGTGGCCGGATTCCCTCGCCGCCTTTGACTTGAACCCAGAAAGCCTCCCGCGCGTGCGCACCGACCTGAACAAACGACTCTTCCAACTGCCGGAGGCTGCGAATGACACCGAACTCCCGCTCGGCGCAGTCTATCTCCTGAGCACCGATATGGGGGCCAGCCTAGGCGACATCCACGAACTGCACGGGGCCGAGGCCTTTATCGCGCTGAAGGCAAATTGCCGTGACGATTCCGTGCTGACGCCCGCCATGCGTGTCCGGCAGTTTGAGGCGCTGGCCGAGCTGGCGCGCTGCGTGCCCGTGCGCCAAGTGCGGGCCCATCCCGGGCTGAACCGGCTGACGGAGTTCACGGATTCACTGGTGGCAGACTTCCGGCGCGTGGCGGCGTGACGTTCGGCTGGGCATCCGCACTGCAGCGCCGCCAAGCCCACAAGAACGGGGACGCCGGGTAATAAAGCCAGAACCAGCGGTCCGGCAGCGGGAACAGCTTCCAGTTATCCGACGACAACAGCCGCGGCTGCA
>CAIPBN010000916.1 GCA_903863315.1 uncultured Verrucomicrobiota bacterium
ATGTCCGCAGCCGCTGCGACAACTCGAGTGCGCTCGGGAAGCCCCGACTGCGGACGTGGGCGTCCGCGCTCCTCGCAGCAGTCGCCGCACTCGTGTCCGCCTCTGCCGCAACGCCCGCGCTGGTCCACAGCGCGGTCACAGCCGGTGGCCGGCAAACGGTCGGCACCATCGTGGTGAACTCCGCCATTGGTGGCATCGGCGGCAGCGCCAGCGTGGGCACTGTCATCGCCCGCCACGGCGCAGCCGGCCAGCTCACGGATGTGCAGAGTATCGGCGTAAGTGCAACCCCGACCACGGTGAACGAAGGTTCCACCAGCCAGCTCGCCGCGACGGCGAACTTCACCGACGGCACCGTGCTCCCGCTGGCGTCGGCGAGCGTGTCGTGGAGCGTGAGCGATGGCGGTTTGGCTTCAGTGGACACCAGCGGCCTCGCGACGGCGGCGACCGTCTATCAAAACACCAACGGCGTCGCGCGGGCGGGTTACCTCGGCCAGTTCGGCACGCTGACCTTGTCTGTGCTGAACGTGAACACCGACGACTTCGGCACCTACGCGGGCGACACGATTGACGATGCGTGGCAGGTGGCCCACTTCGGCCTCGCCAGCGCGAACGCCGCCGCAACAGCCGACCCGGACGGCGATGGGCAGAACAACTTGTTCGAGTATCTCGCCGGCACGACGCCGACCAGCGCGGCATCAGTCTTCACCATCGGCATCAGCGCGACTGGTGCAGCCCAGCGCACGGTGAGTTTCTCGCCCATCACCGTTGGCCGGACCTACGCGGTGGAGTTCACCACCAACCTGGTTACGCGGGTGTTCAGCGGGTTGCCTTTCGGCTCGGTCACGGAAACTGGGGGGATTCGGTTCGTGACCGATGACACCGCCACAAACTCCGCACGCTTCTATCGTGTTCGTATCTCGAGCCCGTGAGCGGGCGGACCGTGGCTTCCGGGCTCACCAAGCCGCCGCATGAGACACAGCACTGTCAGGCTTATCGGAAGTCAGTTCACCGTGGCACCAACTCCGGCGCAGGCGTGCGGCGCGGGGTGCCGCCACCGCCGGGAGTTTCGGGCGTGTTGTTCACGACCACTTGCAGCAGCGGCACGAGGCGGTTGAACGCCGCCTGCTCCCACTCCGCGCCCGGACGCTCCTCTCCGAGCAGCATCAGGAACGGCTCCGGCCCAAAGCCGGTGACATACACGCCGAAGTCCTGCAATCCGCGCGCCAGTTCGTAACCCGGTCCGCTCGTGCCCAGGCCCAGCGCGGCCACGTCCACGTCCGGCGGCAGCGCCAGCAGCGTGCCGATGCGCAGGTTGCTGGTCGCGCTGCCGAAGCCCGGTGGCACCGGATTCCCGAGGGCGGGCCACGTCGGCCACGCGCCGCTGCGCAAACGGTCGGAACTGACGCGGGCGGAAAGTGCGTGGCGGACGCCGTTGTGTGGTTCGCCGAAACGCAGCAGTCCGCCCAGGCTGGAAAAACCGAACGGTCGCAAGCCGGGTTGTGCCCGCCCCAGCCCCGAGCCGGCGAGGTCCAGCGTCTCCACCAGCGCCGCGTCAATGTCGCCGTCGGGGCGGATTTGGATGCCCAACAGCTCCAGCGCGTGGCGCCGCGCCGGTTGCAGGATCACCACCGGTTCGTTGCGGCCGCGTGGCAGCGAGCCGACGTCGGTCAAACGGATGTCTCCGCGCCAGCGCCCGTTTTCCCACACGCCGCGCAGCGGTCCGCCGGGGTCGGCGAGGTGCGGACGGCGGCTGCGAGTCGGGTTCAGGAGCGGGCCGTCCGCCGTGAAGGGCCGCGCGCTCACTGGCTCGAAGCGCGCGTCCGATCCGAGCGGGCGGTTCCACACGCTCTCGCTGGCAAAAGGCCAGTGCAGCGGGTTGCGTGGGAGCCGGGAGGCTTGCGGGACTTGGTCTGGCGAGGCGACCGCCGTTTCACCGGCGCTCACGGTGAGCGCGCGGTCGGTGAGATTGCGCGCCAGCTTCACCGCGCCGGAGACGACTTCCAACTGCGTGTTCGTGCCCGCGACGCTCAGGCCGAACTCCGTCCCCACCACCGTCACGACCGCGTGTGGCGTGTGGACACGCAGCGGACTGGCCGGCGGCTGCGGCTGGACCTGCGCTGTCAGGGAGCCGGCGATGAGCCGCAACTGCTTGCCGCCTGCGAAGGCGGTCTCCAACGGCGCGCTGAACTCGATCACCGTGCCGGGGTCCAGTTGCAGCGCCGAACCATCGGCGAACATCAGCGTGGCGGACGCGTTGGTCGGCAGTTGCAAGCGCGCGCCAAGCACCGCCTGCCAGCGCGCGGCGTCGGTCTTGAGTTCGTCCCACACTTCACGGGTGGCAATGAGGCGGGTCGGTAGTTCGAGGCTCGCGACCGGCGTGGTGCGGCGTGGCGGGGGGGGATTCGTCTGCCAGAAAATGAACGCGAGCAGCATCACGCTGACCGCCCCGACGAGCGCCGGCAGCCGAAAGGCGCGCGACCACGCGAGCGCCAACGATTCGGTCCACGAGCGGTCGCGCCGCAGATGCACCGTGTCAGATAAAACACTTTCCTTGAGCGCGGCCTCGGACTGGCCTTGCACCACCGCCAGCACGGAGCGGCGCACTTGAGCGACGGCGGCTTCGTCCCCGAGCGCCGCGCGCAACGCGCCTTCCATGCGGGCCTGTTGCACGAGCTGCCGTCGCAGCGCCGGGTCGCGCTCCGCCTCCGCTTCGAGCCGGACACGCTCCGCCGCCGGGAGTGTCCCGTCGAGGTAAGCGGCCAGTTCTTGCTCGGTGGGCATGGTCAGGCGGGCGAAGTCTCGGTGCCGGCGGGCGCGGCCTTGCGCCCGACGCAATCACGGAGCAGTTGGCGGATGCGGAAGAGCGAAACGCGCACCCACAAGGCGCTGCGGTTCAGGTGCGCGGCGATTTCGTCGCCGGAGCGCTCCTCCTGATACTTGAGCGCGACGAGTTGCCGCAGCGGCTCGGGCAGTTCGCGGACACAGTCGAGCAAGTGCTCCGCCTCGGCGGACGGCTCGGGCGCGGCGGCGGACCATTCCTCCAGTTGCCACGCGGCGAACCGCTCCAACTGCACCCGCTCGCGGGCGAAGCGCTGGATCTCGGCGCGCAACAGGTTCCACGCGATGGCCCGGAGCCACGCGCGAAAGGAGGTGCCCGGGTTGAACTCGTCGAGGTGGCGGTAAGCGAAGACGAAGGTGTCGTGCGCCAGCTCATCCACGAGCTGCGGCACCGGGGCCTTGAGCGCGAGGAAAGTGCGGACGTGCGGCAAATGGCGGTCCAGCAGCGCGGCGAAGGCGTCGGCATCGCCGGATTGCGCAGCGCACGAGAGCTGGTCGTCGTCCGGCGAAATTGAGGAGGACTGAGGCATCAACGGAAAGATAGCGGGAAGCCCCCGGATTGTTACAGCCAACTCGGAATGCCGGCGGCAGCCCAGCTCATCCGCCAGCACGCCGGGCGCGTGGCCACATCGATGGCTGCGTTGTGCTCGTGGATGGCACGGCTGTTGTGCCCCAAGGCCAGTTGTGCAAAGCGCTCACAATTTTCTTCAGGCTGTGAGGCTGCGCAGGTTGGCCGCCCGGCCGTTAACTTGCCTGCACCGGAGCGTCGTGCAAAGGAACCGGTGGGGAAAAAGCGGCACCTAAACCAATAAATAGATTGCATACCCAGTTTGGGGTATATTTAGATGGGTTCCGTTATTTTGACGAAATTCTGACTTTCGCAGTTGAGTGGAGCCACCGAAGCCATCAAGCAAATGAAAAAATCTGCCCCAGCGGTGGTGGCCCATTTCGGTAAGGACGCCGCGTCAAGTCCCCCTCAATGCTGTTTTCCTGGGCAAATTCCTTTCCGCTTTCAACCTCCATTTCTCCTTTTTCCGTGAAAGTTACGCCCCGCGCCTTCTGGCTCGAACTCCTGCCGGTGAACGCTGGGCTCTCTCTCTTCCGACTCCTGCCGCTGCTCGCCATCGGATGGCTGTTTTCGGGCGGAGTGTCTGAGGGCCGTGCCCAGGGCAGCGCCTTCACCTTTCAAGGCCGGTTGACGTCGGGAGGCAGTCCGGTCTATGGCACCTATGATGTCACTTTCACGCTAAAGGACAGCGCGACCGGGGGGAGTTCAATCAGCACGCCCAATGTCGTTGCGCCGCTGGGAATCACCAACGGGCTGTTCACGACGGTGCTCGATTTTGGCATGGCGGCATTTGATGGCACGCCGCGCTGGTTGGAGATCGGCATGCGCACGAACGGTTCGACTGCCGCCTACAGCATCCTGCTGCCCCGCACGGCGATCAACGCGACTCCCTACGCCACTTTCGCCACCACTCCGGCGGCGGTGGGGGCGCTCAGCAATCGGGTGGACACGCTCACCGCCCAGTTGGCCAGCCAACTGGCCACCCAGACCACCGCCTTGAGCAATCAGATCAACACGTTGAGCAATCAGGTTACCACCCTGAACACCGCGCTGAGCAATCAGGTCACCACGCTGAACGCCCAGCTCAACACGCAGCTCAACACCCAGACCACTGCGTTGAGCAACCAGTTCACCGCCTTGACCACCGTGTTGAGCAACCAACTCGCCACACTCAACTCCCAGTTTGCCGCCCTCACGAACGGCAGCCCGGGCAGCATTCCGAACGGGGTGGCAGTGGTCTCGGCGGACCCGGCGGATGCCGGTTATCTGGCCTCAGGGTTGCAGTTGTTCCACACGGTTCCGAGTCCGGCTTGGGTCAATGGCTCGGCCACCGGTGTGCCGACGGCGCGTTCGAGCCACTCGGCGGTTTGGAACGGTCAGCAGTTGTTGGTGTGGGGTGGCGATTTGGGCGGGGGCAATGCCTACTCGGCGGGCGGCGCAGCCTATAATCCGACCACCGACCAGTGGCAGGCGATTGCGACCTTTCAAGCTCCCACCGCCCGGGGATCCCACACGGCCGTCTGGACCGGAACGGAGATGGTCATCTGGGGCGGGTCCGGCACGGCGTCTTATTCCACGGACCACGCGCGTTACAACTTGGCTGCCGGCACGTGGGCGGCGGTGACCGCGAACAATGCTCCGGCCAAACGCTCCGGCCACGTGGCGGTCTGGACCGGTAGGCGGATGGTTGTCTTTGGCGGACTGAATTCCACCGGGCTATTGGGCCTGTCGGACTCGGGCGGAGCCTATGATCCCGTGGCCGATGCGTGGACTGCGCTCCCCTCAGCCGGCCTGCCGGAGCCAAGGCGTTTCGCCACGGCGGTCTGGACCGGCACGGAGATGATTGTTTGGGGCGGGCTGGGAGATTCCGTTGAGCTGGCGACCGGTGGACGGCTGGCCTGCGATGCCAATGGCATTCCGACGGCGTGGACCGCGATGAGCACGGTGGGAGCGCCCTCGGCCCGGACTGGCCACAGCGCCGTCTGGACCGGGTCGAAGCTCATCATCTGGGGCGGCCAAAGCGGCGGGGCCAATCTCGGCGACGGCGCGATTTATGACCCGGCCGCGAACTCTTGGACGGCGCTGCCAGCGACCGGCGCGCCTTCGTCGCGCTCCTACCACGTCGCCGTCTGGTCCGGGTCTGAGATGCTGCTCTTCAGCGGCGAAGACGCCTCGGGAACGCTGCCGACCGGTGCGGCCTATGACCCGCTGCGGAACCGCTGGCGGACCTTGGACACCTCCACGGGCGCGC
>CAIPBN010000917.1 GCA_903863315.1 uncultured Verrucomicrobiota bacterium
CATTCCTCTGGGCAGGCCGCTTAAATCCGTCCGCCTAACCGACGCCCTTACCATGAAGCATTGTCTCCTTTCCTCATTGGCGCGCGCCAGCTTTGCGCTGCTGTTCGCCACCGCCGCCCTGTCCGCCGCCGAGCCGCTCCGCGTGTTCATTCGCGGCGGGCAATCCAATCGCGGCCAGGAAGTCCACGCGCACCCGCGCTTCCTCGGCGAGTGGACGCAGCTTCTGACGCAGCGCGGCCTCAAGGTGGATGGAAGCATGGAGCTGCCCACCGCCGAGCAGCTCGCGAAGACCGATGTGCTCGTGATGTTCGCGCAGGACGGCGGCGCGTTCCCGAAGGGCTCGTTGCGAGATGGCTTCGAAGCCTTCCTAAAGCGTGGCGGCGGCGTGGTGGTGCTGCACACGGCGGCGGTGCCCACGCGCAGCATCGAGGACGGCTCGGACTACTGGAAGTCCGTCATCGGCGGCTCGTGGGTGCATGGGAAGACAAAGTGGCTGGAGGGCAAGATGTCCTTCTACTACGTCAACCGCACGCATCCCATTTCGCAGGGCACGGCAAACTTCGACCTCGACGACGAGATTTACTACGACCTCGACATGGACCCGCGCGTGACCGTGCTCGGCGCGGCTTACACGCCGCACATGGCCGAGAACCGGCGCAATCAGAAGAACGCCCAGCCCGGCGCGGGTAAAATCACCGTTTACGACATCCAGCCGCAGATGTGGGCGTTCGAGAACCAGCGCGAGGGCGGCAAGCCGTATCGCGCGTTCACCAGCCTGCTCGGGCACAAGTTCGCCACCTTCAGCCACCTCGCGTATCGCGCCGTGTTGCTGCGCGGCATCGCGTGGGCCGGGCAGCGCGCGAATCTCGATGAGTTCGCGAAGCCGGAGGAAGTTGCCGCGCTGCGTTACCCCGAGGGCGGCACGCCGAAGCCGGCGGACATTCTCCCCACCCTCGACATCCATCCCGCGTTCCGCGTGTCGCTTGTGGCCAGCGAACCGCTCTTCAACAAGGCGATGAACATTGATTGGGACCCGGCCGGCCGCATGTGGGTCGCCGAGACGCCGGAGTATCCCGATGGCCGTTACGCGCCCGCGCCGAGCGATTACGTGCAGCGCTGGCAGCCCGAGGCGAAAATCAATGCCGAGGGCCGCTACGAGCGTCCGGCCTACGACCGCATTTCCATCCTCACCGACACGAACGGCGATGGCGTGATGGACAAGAAGGACGTGTTCTTCGACGGGCTGGAGCTGGTGACGAGCTTCGTCTTCCACCGGGACGGGGTCATCGTGGCCCAGCCGCCGGACGTGCTGTTCATCCGCGACACGAACGGCGACGGCAAAGGCGACAAGGTCGAGAAGCTCTACACGAACCTCGGCACGCGCGACACGCACGCGGTCTTGAACAACCTGCGGTGGGGCTTCGACGGCTGGATTTACGGCACGCACGGTTACAGCGGCACCAGCAGCGTGAAGAGCGGCGACGGCTCGAAGGACTTCGGCGGCTGCGGCTCCGGTGTGGTGCGCTTCAAGCCGGACGGCTCGGCGTTCGAGCAGTATTCCTCGAAGGGCGGCAACACCTGGGGCCTGCAAATCGCATGGGACAACGAAGTGTTCTGGACCCAGCCCACCAGCGGCAGCCTCGTGATGCACACCGTGATGGCCGAGAGCCAGCTCGCGAAAGCCGGCGTGAAGGGCCTGGCCAGCTTCAGCGTGGTGAAGCCCAGCCCGAAGAGCTTCCCGCTGATTCCCTACGACTCGCTGCCGTATGTGCAGATTGACTGGGTGGGCAGCTTCACAGCGGCGGCCGGCTGCGTGATTTACGACGGCGGCACCTGGCCGGCCCAGTGGAACTACAGCTACTTCACCACCGAGCCGACCATCAACCTGCTGCACCATGAGTATGTGAAGGCCAGCGGCGTGAGCTACGTGGGCGAGAAGGAAGCGGCGCGTGAGGAGATGGAATTCATCGCCGGCCGGAATCTCTGGTTCCGCCCCATCGAGGTCCGCACCGGCCCGGACGGCGCGATGTATGTCGTGGACTTCTGCAACCAGGCCATCATCCACAACGACACGCGCGGCCCCAAGCACGGCCCCCGCAACGCCGCCATCCGCCCCGACCGTGACCACTACTACGGCCGCATCTGGCGCGTGGACCACAAGCAGGCGGCCAAACTCACCGTGCCGAACTTGGCGAAGGCCACCTCCGCCGACCTCGTGAAGGCGCTCGAAAGCGTGAACGACAACACCCGCGCCACGGCGCTGCGTTTGCTCGTCGAGGCCAACAAGGCCGACGCCGCGCCCGCGCTCAAGCAACTCGTCGCGTCGCAGAAGGCCCCGCAGGCCCGCGTCGCCGCGCTGTATGCGCTGAGCCGCACCAGCCAGCTTGATGCCGCAACGCTCACCGCCGCCGCCGGCGACAAGAGCGAAGCGGTGCGCAAGAACGCCGTGCGCGTCGCCGCCGCCGTGACCGCGCCGAACAGCAAGGCCACCGCACTCAGGCTCGTGCAAGACGGCAATGCCCGCGTCCGCTTCGAAGCGCTCAATGCCCTTGCCACGCAGGATGTGGATGCCGCCACGGCCACGGCGCTGGTCGCTGCTTATCCCTCGCTCGACGACAACTGGTCGAAGGCCGCGTTCCTCATCATCGCGGCGAAGGCTCCCGAGCTGTTCCTCGAAGCCGCCTTCAGCAGCGGCAACGTCATCGGCCTCACGCCGCTCCTCACCGCGCTCACCGACCGCCTCGGTGCGGGCAGCCCGGATGGCGCGGCCAAGCTCGTCATTTCGCTCGCCGGCCGCCCCGCGTCCGCCGATGCGTTGAAGGTCTCGATGCTCAACGCCCTCGCCGCCTCCTCGAAGGGCAACCCCGCCGCCAGCGCCCCGCTTTCCGCCGCGCTGAAGACACTGCTCACGTCGGGTAACGCCCGCGTCGCCGCCGCCGCGCTGCCGCTTGCGGTGCGCTGGGACGCGAACGCGCTCGCGAACGAAGTGAAGTCCGTCGGCGCGGCGCTCGTGACGAAGCTCGCGGACAAAGCGCAGTCCGACGACGCCCGCGTTGAAATCGCCAACACGCTGCTCACCGTCCGCGCCGCCGTGCCCGCCGCGCAGACCGGCATCTTCAGCCTGCTCGCGTCCGGCGCGAGCGCGGGCTTGCAGACGCGCGTGGTCGAGGCGCTCGGCGAGCAGACCGACGCCGCGCTCGCCACCGAGTTGTCCAAGGTGCTCCCGAAGCTCGCCGCCGAGGCGCAGTCCGCCGCGCTCAACCAGCTGCTCAAGCGCACCACCTGGGCCACCGCCTTGCTCGGCGCGCTGGAGACCGATGTCGTCCCGCCCGCGCTCCTTGGGCCGGCGAATATTCATCGCCTCCGCGTCCATCCCGACCCCGCCGTCTCGAAGCGCGCCAACGCGCTGATGGACAAGCTGCGCGGCCCGGCGGCGAAGGAGAAGGCCGAGTTGATTGCGAAGTTCACTCCCGAGGTGCAGAAGCCCGGCAACGCCGCGAAGGGCAAGGAACTCTTCACCCAGAACTGCGCGAACTGCCACCTGCTCGGCTCGCTCGGCAACAACGTCGGCCCCAACCTCACCGGCATGGGCGCGCACGGCCCGGCGGAATTGCTCGGCCAGATTCTCGACCCGAACAAGGAAGTGGACATCGCCTACGTCGCCATCAGCATCGAAACCAAGGATGGCGAACTGACCGACGGCATCGTGGTCCGGGAAAACCAAAGCATCATCGCCCTCCGCAACGCCGGCGGCGAAAAGGAAATCAAGAAGTCCGACATCAAGACCCGCAAGAACACCGGTCGCTCGCTCATGCCCGAGGGCTTCGAGGCGCTCGGCGCGGAGGGCTTGCGCGATGTGCTCGCCTTCATCACCGGCTCGGAGACGCGATTCCGTTTCATCGACTTGAGCAGCGCCTTCACCGCCAGCACGCGCGACGGCCTCTACGCCGGCCCGCAGCCGGACCAGGGCTCGCTCCCGCTCATCAAGACCGGCGCGGTGAACGCCTACGGCGTGCCCTTCAACGTGGTTGACCCCGCCAAGTTGCCAAAGAACGTGATGGTGCTGAAGGGCGGTCCGGCGAACATCTACGCGCAAAAGACCTTCCCGCAGACCGTCGAGGCCAAGGTCGGCTTCGCCGCGAAGCAACTGCACATCCTCGGCAACGTCGGCGGCTGGGCCTTCCCGTTTGGGCAGGCCGCCGAGGAGTCGCTTAAAATCACCGTCCACTACGCGGGCGGGAAGACCGAGGTGCTGGCGTTCAAGAACGGCGAGGAAATCGCCGACTACATCCGCGAGGTGGACGTGGCGAAATCCAAGCTCGTGCGCGGCGTGACCGGCAACGGCAGCCAGGTCCGCTACGCCAGCCGCAAGCTCACCGGCGACGGTATCATCGAGAAACTCACGTTCGAGAGCGCGGGCAAAATCGTCGCGCCCACCACGCTGGCCATCACTGCTGACTTGAGCGCCGAACCGGTCCCCGGCGCGAACGCCGCACCACCCGCGCCCGCCGCGAAGGGCGACGCCAAGAAGGGCAAGAAAGCCGCCGATGGCAAAGCCCTTCCGCTGCCACCGCGCGCGGAGAAGATTGAGTGGGGCGCGGGCACCAAGGTCCTGCTCATCGGCGGCGGCAGCTCGCACGACTTCCAGCGCTTCTTCAACCTCGCCGATGTCGCGATGCTCAAGGCCGCCAAGTTCTCCGTGAACTACACCGAGAGCCCGCTCGACTTCGTGGACCATGTAAAGAATGTCGATGTTCTCGTCCTCAGTGTGAACACGCCCGCGTTTACCACGCCCGCCGCGCGCAAGGCGCTCTTTGACCATGTCGCCGCCGGCAAGGGCGTCGTGCTGCTGCACGCGGGTGTCTGGTATAACTACGCCGACTGGCCGGAATACAACCGCGAGCTGGCCGGCGGCGGCTCGCGCGGCCACGACCGCATCGGCGAATACGAAGTGAAGGCCACGAACCCCGCGCACCCCATCATGAAGGACGTCTCCGCCAGCTTCCGCATCACGGACGAGCTTTACTATTACATTCCGGACACTGCC
>CAIPBN010000918.1 GCA_903863315.1 uncultured Verrucomicrobiota bacterium
TGGGTTCCTGATCCAGATAATACTTAATCATCCGCGGCACGAAGTAATACATCACCTTGTCGTCCGCGATGCCGGTGCCGATGGAGTTGGCGAGGCTGACGTTGCCGGCGCGGTAGGCGCGGACGAGGCCGGGCACGCCGAGCATCGAGTCGCGGCGGAAGACCGTCGGGTCAATGAAGTCGTCGTCAATGCGCCGGTAGATGACGTGGACAGGTTGGAGGCCCTTGGTCGTGCGCATGAACACACGCGCGTCGCGCACCACGAGGTCGCGGCCCTCAACGATTTCGATGCCCATCTGCCGCGCGAGGTAGGTGTGCTCGAAGTAAGCCGAGTTGTAGGCACCGGGCGTCAACAGCACCACCGTCGGGTCCGCCACGCCGGCGGGCGCGATGTGGTTGAGCATCCGCAGCAACTCCTGCGGGTAGTCCTCCACCGGACGCACGCCGATGTCCTCGAACATGCCGGGGAACGACCGCTTCATCGCGCGGCGATTTTCGAGCACGTAGCTCACGCCGCTGGGGCAGCGCCCGTTGTCTTCCAGCACCAGCCATTGCCCGCTGTCATCGCGAATCAAGTCCGTGCCGCAAACGTGGATGTAAATGTCCTTGGGCACGTTGAACCCTGCGAACTCGCGCCGGAAATGTTTTCCCGACAGGACGTAGTGCGGCGGGATGACGCCGTCCTTGAGGATGCGCTGCTCGTGGTAGATGTCGTGGAGGAAGAGGTTCAGCGCCGTGATGCGCTGCGTCAGCCCACGCTCCAGATACTCCCACTCCTTGGCCGGGATGATGCGCGGCAGCAGGTCGAAGGGGAAAATCTTCTCCGTTCCCGCCGAGTCGCCATAGACGTTGAACGTGATGCCCTGCCGGAGAAAGGCCACGTCCACCGAGTGCCGCTTGAGCTCGAACTCCTGCGGCGTGAGCGCCTTGAAGTGCTGGCGGAACTTCCGGTAGTGCGGCCGCGCCTGACCGTCCTTGTCCAGCATCTCGTCGAAGAACCCGGTCTGGTCGTAGCGTTTCAGCATGTGATGTCTCGTTTTGTCCACGCGGTCGAAAACTGACCAGCCCGACACTGGAATGGCCAGTTTAAGAGCCCACTAAACCGCCCGACCGATGCTATGCAAGTCACATGCCGGACACAACGCGGAAGCCAAAATTCCAGCAACCATCTTCGATGGGATAAGAGCCTGTCAGCCCAGCAGCCCGTCAACCACCTTCCCCGCCACATCCGTAAGGCGGTGTTCGCGGCCCTGAAACTTGTAGGTCAGGCGCGTGTGATCGATGCCCAGCAGGTGCAGCATCGTGGCGTGCAGGTCGTGAACATGGACTGGATGCTCCGTCACGTTGTAGCCAAACTCATCCGTGGCACCATGCACCACTCCGGCCCGGAATCCGCCGCCCGCGACCCAGGCGGTGAAAGCCCGCATCTGGTGATCGCGCCCGTAGTTCTCAGCCTTTGAGTCGCCCTGCGCCATCGGTGTGCGACCAAATTCACCGGACCAGACCACGAGCGTGTCCTTGAGCAGGCCCCGTTGCTTGAGATCCCGCAGGAGCGCGGCGCACGGCTGGTCGGTCTTCTGACATTCCTGAATCATCCTTCCCTGGATGCCATCGTGGTGGTCCCAGCCCCGGTGATAGAGCTGGATGAAACGCACACCTCGCTCGACCAGGCGGCGGGCCAGCAGACAGTTGGCCGCGAAGGTGCCGGGCTTGCGGGCATCTTCACCGTAGAGTTCGAAGCTGCTCCTGGGCTCCCGGGACAAGTCAGTCAGCTCCGGCACACTGGTCTGCATGCGGAAGGCCATTTCGTATTGGGCAATTCGGGTGGCGATTTCCGGATCGCCCACGTCCGCCAGGTGGGTCTGGTTCAACTCGCGAATCCCATCAAGAATCCGGCGGCGGACCGGACTGCTCATGCCCGGCGGATTCTCCAAGTAAAAGACCGGCTCGCCGGGGGACCGGAGCTGCACGCCCTGATGCACGGTCGGCAGGAAGCCGCTGGACCAATAGCGGGCCTTGACGTTCTGGTCCTGCCCCTGCCCCGAGAGCAACACCATGTAGGCCGGGAGATTGTCATTCGCGCTGCCAAGCCCATAGGACAGCCATGAGCCCATCGCCGGCCGCCCGGGAAGCGGATGCCCGGTCTGCATGAAAGTCACCCCGGGATCATGGTTGATCGCATCCGTCCGCATGGAACGGATGAGCGTGAGCTCATCCATCACCTTGCGCATGTGTGGCAGCAGATCGCTCACTTCGATGCCCGCCTTGCCGCACTTCGCAAACCTCCGATGCGTGCCCAGGATGACCAGCGGCGCGCCTTGCAACTGAGCCACGCGCTGGCCCTGGGTCAGGCTGTCTGGCATGGGATCGCCCCAGAGTTTGTTCAACTTCGGCTTCGGGTCGAAGGTCTCGAACTGCGACGGCCCGCCGCCCATGAACAGGAAAATGACCCGCTTGGCACGAGGCGGATGGTGAAAGCCAGCCAGCGCCCCCCGCCCACCGACCGGCACTGCCGCCGGGAGCGAACCGGCAGCGTGCAGCAGCCCCAGCGCACCCAGGCCAAACGCCCCTTGCTGGAGGAAGCTGCGGCGCGGCGTGAAATGGTTGGGCGGCAAGTTCATTCCTTGGTGAGCGTTTCGTCCAAGTTGAACAACGCGTTGCAGACACATTGCCAGGCGGCGTGCTGGGCGGCATCCAAGCCCGAAGGCCGGTCGAATTCACCGATGCGGGTCAACTGTTTGGCGGCGGCGGTGGCGGACTGATAGTGGCGCAGGGTATCGGCGTGCAATGCCAGCAGGATTTGCTCCTCAGCCAGGACTGGTTCACGGGCCAGCACCAGACGAAACGCCCGGCGAAGCCTGGCCGCATCGTCCCCCGGCACCTCCACCAGCAGTCGTTGGGCAAGCACCCGGGCGCATTCCACCAGCAAGGTTTCGTTGAGCAACGCCAGGGCTTGCGTCGGCGTGTTGGTCACCGGCCGCCGGGGGGTGCAAACGTCGCGCGTAGGCGCATCCAGCACCGCAAGATAGGGGTGGAGCACCGAGCGTTTCCAAAACAGATACACCCCGCGCCGATACAATTCGCCGCCGTGGTCCTGGATGTATTTGAGGCTTTCTCCGAACGCGAACTCCTTCCACAGGTCGGGCCCCGGTTGGTAGGGCAGCACGCTGCGCCCCTCCGGAGCACGGGATCGATCCAGCAGTCCGCTCGCGGCGAGCGCTGTGTCGCGGATGAACTCAGCAGGCAGGCGAAACCGGGGACCGCGCGCCAGCCAGCGGTTCTCCGGGTCGGCGCTGGCAACGGAACCGGTGAAGCGTGAACTCTGGCGGTAAGTTGCGCTGGTCACGAGCAGGCGGAGCGTCGCCTTCACATCCCAGCCGCCGGCCATGAACCGCACGGCGAGATGGTCGAGCAGTTCCGGGTGCGTCGGCGCTTCACCTTGGGCGCCAAAATCCTCGCTCGTCTTCACGATGCCCGTGCCAAAAAACATCTGCCAGAAACGGTTCACCGTCACCCGCGCGGTGAGCGGATTGTCCCGGGCGGTCAGCCAGCGCGCGAATTCCAGCCGGTTCGTGGCATTGGCGGTGCCCGGTCCGGCAAACACCGCCGGCACTCCGGCCGTGACCCGTTCGCCCGGGCGGCGGAAATCCCCCCGCAGCAAAACCCGTGTCGGCACCGGAGCGGGCGGCTCGGCCATGACGCGGACACGGGAACTGTTCTTCGATGCCACCGCGTAACGCGCCTGCGCGGCCTCCGCGGCGAACTGTGCCGCGTCGATCTCCGAAACATGCAGTTCGCGGAAGGCCCGGCGGATCGCGGTCAAGTCATTGGTCGTGCGCTGGGCGGCGGGAACGTCCAGTTGCTTATGCTGCTTGAAGGATTCCAATCGCAGGCGGTGCGCGGCTGACTCGCCCGCCTCGAACACGACTTCGCCACCGGCATCGGCCGGCACCAGCTTGACCAGCAACTGATGCCGGCCAGCCGGAATGCGGAGGTTGAAGAACTTGATCGGACCGGCGGTTTCGGCATCCCGCCCGGAGACATGAACCAGACGCTCGTTGAGCCAGGCCTGCACGCGCACCTCCGGGTTGACGCGACAGCGCAGCAGCCCGCTGGTGGTGGCCACGATCTCGCGTTGCAGATAAGTGACTCCCAACCGGGCGGGCAGGATGAAGGTGTTCTTGTTGGTCTGAATGGAAGTCGTCCAGCGGATGCGCCGGACGGCATCGCGATTGTGGTCCACCTGGGCGAGCTCGGGCAGAAACCGCTCCGTATCGCCATCGCGTTCCGGCTGATACGGACCGGACCACCGCCACTCGCCCAGCCGCATCGGTTCGAGCTTGGTTTCGCGCAGCCGCTGTTCCCAGCCGGCCTGGGCCCGATCCCAGTCGGAACGCGGCTCGTAGTAGAGTTTGCGCAAGGCAGCCTGCCGTTGCTCCAGCAGTTGCTCGGCCTCCCGCAACTCGGATTCCATGCCCTGCGGCACGATGCGCAGCAGGGGTTGCGCCTGGGCCCCGTTGGCCAGCGGGTTGCCCGGCAACTGATCGAAGAGGGCAAACATCCGGTAGAAGTCCCGCGTGGGCAGCGGGTCGTATTTGTGGTCGTGACACTCCGCGCACGCGAGCGACAGGCCCAGCCAGACCGTGGCCGTGGTGCTGACGCGCTCGGCGGCGTAACGCAGCCGGTATTCCTCGGCGTCCGCGCCCATCTCGGAGGTCGTCGGGCCGTTGCGCAGGAAGGCGGTGGCCACCAGTTGCCGCTGGCTGGGCTGGGGCAACAGGTCCCCGGCCAGTTGCTCGGTCGTGAACTGATCGAAAGGCAGGTTGCGATTGAAGGCGTCGATGACGTAGTCCCGGTAGGCGTGCATCTCGCGGAGATAATCATCGTGATAGCCATCCGAATCCGCGTAGCGCGCCAGATCGAGCCAGTGCTGGGCCATCCGTTCTCCGAATGCCGGAGCGGCCAGCAGCCGGTCCACCACGCGCTCGTATGCCGCCGGGGCGGTGTCGGCGAGGAAGGCGTCCACCTCCGCCGGCGTCGGTGGCAGCCCGGTGAGATCGTAACTCACGCGCCGCAACAAAGTGACAGGACTGGCCTCCGAAGCCGGTGCCCAGCCGCGCTGCTCCAAGGCGGCCAGAATGAAGTGGTCCACCTCGTTGCGCGGCCAGCCCGCCTGCTTCACCACCGGCAGCAGCGGCTGACGGGGCGGAGACCA
>CAIPBN010000919.1 GCA_903863315.1 uncultured Verrucomicrobiota bacterium
CCGCTGATCGCGAAGGATCGTCTCACCCTCGCCGGCCTGCTGAAGCAACAGGGCTATGCGACGGGATGTTTCGGCAAATGGCACCTCGGCATGGATTGGGCGCGCAAGGAGGGCAAGGACGTGGCCGAGCTGAACATCGAATCCGCCGCGCAGGTGAACAACGTTGATTACGCCCAGCCCATCAAGAACGGCCCGAACGCCGTCGGCTTCGACTACTTTTTCGGCATCAGCGCCTCGCTCGACATGGTGCCCTACACGTTCATTGAGAACGACCGCGTCACCAAGCTGCCCACCGTGGAGAAGGACTTCCCCATGTTTCTCGGACGCGAACAGGGCAAGTGCCGTCGCGGACCTGCCGCGCCGGACTTCGAGGTCGAGGACGTGTTGCCCACGCTCACCACGAAGGCCATCGGATACGTGAAGTCCCGCGCCGCCAATGCGAAGGCCGGCAAACCCTTCTTCCTCTACCTGCCCCTCGCCTCGCCGCACACCCCCATCGCACCCACGAAGGAATGGCAGGGCAAGAGCGGCCTCAACCACTACGCCGACTTCGTCATGCAGACCGACCACGCCATCGGCCAACTGCTCGCGGAACTGGACAAGCAAGGCCTCACTGAAAACACTCTCGTTATCGTCACCAGCGACAACGGCTGTTCGCCCCAAGCCGACTTCCCCGCGCTGCTGGCGAAAGGCCACAACCCCAGCTACGAGTTGCGTGGGCACAAGGCCGACATCTTCGACGGCGGCCATCGCGTCCCGTTCCTCGTCCGCTGGCCCGCGCGCGTGAAGGCAGACACCCTCTCGCAGCAAACCCTTTGTCTCACCGACTTCATGGCCACTGTCGCCGAAATCATCGGTGCAAAACTCCCCGACACCGCCGCCGAAGACAGCGTGAGTTTCCTCCCCGCACTGCTTGGCAAGGAACAACACTTCCCGCTCCGCGAAGCCGTCGTCCACCACTCCATCAACGGCTCGTTCGCCATCCGCCAAGGCCAGTGGAAGCTCGCCCTCTGCCGCGACTCCGGCGGCTGGAGCGACCCGCGCCCCGGCACGCCGAAAGCCGCCGACCTCCCAGCCGTCCAGCTCTTCGACCTCGCCAAGGACATCGGCGAGCAAACCAATGTGCAGGACAAACACCCCGAGGTCGTCACGCGCTTGGCCAAACTGCTGGAGAAACACGTCGCCGATGGCCGCAGCACCCCCGGCACACCGCAGCAGAACGCGGTGCCGGTGCAGATTGTGAAAGCCGCAAAAGCTGTGCCCGGCAAGACGAAGAAAAAGTAGGAGGCCATGTGAGGAGTCTCTGACTTGATTCCGCTTATCGGCTTCCGCGCTCCGCGCTGGCTGGAGACTCGTCACCTACCCAGAAGCCACAGGCTTGCACTCCTGCCCCGCCCTTCGCCATCCTCGCCGCACATTTTTCGACTTATGCGTTCACTCCTCATCGGCATTGATTCCGGCACGCAATCCACCAAGGCGCTCGTCGTGGACGCCCAGTCCGGCAAGGTGCTCGGCAGCGCGTCCGCCGCCTACGACCTCATCCCCAACCTCCCGCCCGGCGCGAAGGAGCAGCATCCCGAGACGTGGCGCGACGCCACCGCTAAGGCCATCAAGGCCGCGCTCAAGGCCGCGAAGGCCAACGCCGCCGAGGTGAAGGCCATCGGCGTCAGCGGCCAGCAGCACGGCTTCGTGCCGCTGGACAAGGCGGGTGAAGTCATCCGCCCGGCCAAGCTTTGGTGCGACACCTCGACCATCGCCGAGTGCGAGGAACTCACCGCGAAGCTCGGCGGTCTCAAGGGCGCGAGCAAGGCCGTGGGCAACGCCATTCTCCCCGGCTTCACCGTCCCGAAAATCCTCTGGCTCAAGAACCGCGAGCCAAAAAACTTCGCCAAGCTCGCCACCGTCCTGCTCCCGCACGACTACCTGAACTTCTGGCTCACCGGCGAGCGCGTTATGGAATACGGCGACGCCAGCGGCACCGCCATCCTCGACGTGCGCAAACGCAAGTGGTCCGACGCCGTGCTCAAAGCCGTCGGCGGCGACCTCGCCGCGAAGCTCCCCCGCCTCATCTCCAGCGACCAGCCCGCCGGCACGCTCCAAGCCAGCACCGCGAAATCGCTCGGCCTGAATCCCGGCGTGCTCGTTAGCGCGGGCGGCGGCGACAACATGATGGGCGCGATTGGCACCGGGAATACGCGCGCGGGCATCGTCACCGCGAGCTTTGGCACCAGCGGCACCATCTACGCCTGTGCGGACAAGCCGGTGGTGGACCCTGCCGGTGAGATTGCCGCGTTCTGCGACAGCACGAACCATTGGCTTCCCCTGCTCTGCACGATGAACGTGACCGTCGCGACCGAAATGATGCGGAAGGACTTCGGCTACACGCACGAGCAGTTCGAGGCGAAGGCCGCGAAGGTGCCCGCCGGCTCACGCGGCCTGCTGCTGCTACCGTATCTCGAAGGCGAGCGCACGCCGAACGTCCCCGACGGCTGCGGCACGATGCTCGGCATCAACCCCGGCACGTTCACCGCGAGCCACTACTGCCGCGCCGCGTTCGAGGGCGTCACGCTCGGCATGAACTACGGCCTGCGCCGCCTCGCCGAACTCGGTGTGAAGGCAACCCAAATCCGCGCGACCGGCGGCGGCGCGAAGTCGAAGCTCTGGCGGCAAATCATGTCCGACGTGTTCAACGCCGAGGTCGTCACGCTCAAGGTCGGCGAAGGCGCGGCCTATGGCGCGGCGCTCCAAGCCCTGTGGTGCTGGCGTATGCAAGCGGGTGAGCAGGTCAGCATCGCCGATCTCACCGACCAGTTCGTCACGCTGAACAAGGCTGAAACCGCCGAGCCGGATGCGAAGAACGTCGCCGTCTATCAGGAGCTGCAAGCGTTGCAGGACGCGGCGTCGAAGGCGTTGCGCGGGGTGTTCTCGCAGCATCGGAAGTTCGTGCTGCGGTGATCCGCGGGAGCCTCCTCCTACCTTGAGCCTTTGCCTCGCGGTGACTTCCGCCTAACGTCCTTCCGTGTCATCCATCGAGCAAAAGCTCGCCGAGCAGACGGCCTTCAACCAAGTCACGGTCCCGGACCTGTGGCAGCAACAGGCCGTCACCGCGTTGCGCGCGGGCAAGGATGTCGTCGTCCACGCGCCCACGGGGGCGGGCAAGACATTGATCTTCGAGCTGTGGTCCAACTTCGGAAAGCCACACGGGCAGGCCATCTACACGGTGCCCACGCGCGCGCTCGCCAACGACAAGCTGGCGGAGTGGCGCGCGCGCGGCTGGAACGTCGGCATCGCCACCGGGGATTTAAGCGAGAACCTCGAAGCCTCGGTGCTGGTCGCCACGCTGGAGACACAAAAATACCGCCTGATTC
>CAIPBN010000920.1 GCA_903863315.1 uncultured Verrucomicrobiota bacterium
CACCCGTGGTTAAACTCTGCGCCCATGCAGCCATCGCCTTCCGCCCTCTTTGCGCTCCTCTGCGCACTTTGCGCCTCTGCATTGAGCACCTTCGCCGCCGCCAAGCCCAACGTCCTGCTCATCTGCGTGGACGACCTCAAGCCCGCGCTCGGCTGCTACGGCGACGTGCTCGCCAAATCACCCAACCTCGACTGCCTCGCCGCGCGCGGCGTGCAGTTCAACCGCGCCTTCTGCAACCAGGCCGTCTGCTCGCCGTCGCGCAACGCGCTGATGACCAGCCTGCGCCCGCAGACGCTCGGCATCTACGATTTGCCCACGCATTTCCGCAAGGCCGCGCCGAATGCAGTGACGCTCGGACAATACTTCAAGCGCCACGGCTACCGCACCGAGGGCCTCGGGAAAATCTTCCACGTCGGCCACGGGAACATTGACGACGCAGACTCGTGGAGCGTGCCGTCTTGGCGACCCAAGGGCAGCGGTTACGCGCTCAAGGAAAGCACCGAGGGCGCACGCGACAGCAAGCTGGGTCCACGCGGCGCGGCCTACGAATCTGCCGACGTTGCGGACAACCAATACGGCGACGGGATGATTGCCGACGAAGCCATCGAACGCCTGCGCGCTGCGAGGGCGAAGGCCGGCGAGCCGTTCTTCCTCGCGGTCGGCTTTCTCAAGCCACACCTGCCGTTTGTCGCGCCGAAGAAGTATTGGGATTTGCATGACCGCAGCGCCTTCCAGCTCGCGCAGCCGCAGACCCCGCCCGCCGGCGCGCCGAGTTATGCGCCACAGTTCGGTGGCGAGCTGCGCAACTACAAGGACATGCCGGCGAAGGGCACGCTGCCCGACGACCTTCAGCGCACGCTCATCCACGGCTACTACGCCGCGACGAGCTACATGGACGCGCAGGCGGGCCGCGTGCTCGCGGAGCTGGAGAAGCTCGGCCTCGCGCAGAACACCATCGTCGTGCTGTGGGGCGACCACGGCTGGCATCTCGGCGACCACGGCATCTGGTGCAAGCACACGAACTACGAGCAGGCCGCGCGCATCCCGGTGCTCGTCGCAGGCCCGGGCGTGAAGGCCGGCGCGAAGTCCGCCTCGCTCGTCGAGACCGTGGACATTTATCCCACGCTCGCGGAACTCGCCGGCCTGCCCGCGCCCGCCGGTTTGGATGGCCGCAGCTTTGCCGCCACGTTGCGTGACCCCGCCGTGCC
Source organism: uncultured Verrucomicrobiota bacterium (assembly GCA_903863315.1). Classification (GTDB taxonomy): domain Bacteria; phylum Verrucomicrobiota; class Verrucomicrobiia; order Limisphaerales; family SXTU01; genus SXTU01. The sequence goes on from CAIPBN010000920.1 coordinate 1,209, forward strand.
GCACCGCGACCACGCCATCCACGTCTATCCGCGCAGCGCGCCGGACAAGGGCGCTGTGCTGGGCCGCGCCATCCGCACCGAGCGCCACCGGCTGGTCGAATGGAAGAAGCAAGGTGCGCCCGCCGACACCGCCGAACTCGAACTCTACGACTACCAGACCGATCCGTTGGAAACGAAGAACCTTGCCGCCGAGCAGCCCGAAGTCGTCGCCAAACTCCGCGCGCTGCTGGCGAAACATCCCGAGGCTAAGCCACAAATCAGTGCCGCCGCTGCCAAGCAAGCCGACGCGAAGCCCGCACCCACGAAGGGCAAGCAGGACCGCAACGCCATGTTCGACGCGCGCGACAAGAACAAGGACGGCAAGCTCTCCCGCGAAGAATTCCTCGCCAACCAGCCCGACCCCGACAAAGCCCCCGCCCGCTTCGGCCAATTCGACACTAACAAAGATGGCCTCCTCAGCCGTGAGGAATTCGTCACCGGCGGAGGGAAGGGTAAATGAACGCGCCCCTGGAAATCCCGGAGGCACTGTTCATCGGCTATATCGTGCGGCCCAAGTTGGAACGCCCGGAGTGGAGTAGATTAAAGCCGGCAGGCGTTGAATCCATTTGTAGTGTCGCTCGCTGCAGCGTGCCGGAGGGGTTCGACGAACTTTTCGACTGGCGAGATAACGGAATGCGGGCTTACGACACACCGGAACTGGCGTGGAGGATCATGGAAGCCGAGTTGCGTCCTCAGTGCGACCCGTTCGCCTATTGGACATATCCAGTGCGTTACGTTCTCGGCACCCAGCATCGGTATTCCATTCCTCCAGTGAAGCCGATTCCCATGGACGCTTCCTTCGTGAAGCTTGGCTACGATGTTGTGTCTTGGGAGCCTGACCATTCGTTCTTTGGGCACTCTCCGTTGTCCTGCAACGGTCTCGCCGCCGAAGTCCCCATCAACCGCTACTGCCTGCTGGACACCGCCGAGGAAGCCTTCGCCCTCACGCCGACGCTGGAGGCTCCAGGCCAACCGATGCGCGGCGAGCCAGGCCCTTACCACATCGTCGAGGTCTGGCGGCAACGGCGTGCTTGAACTCAAGTTCCACCTGACTATGGCCTTCACCCCCGCCTTCCGCCGTCTGGTCGTCCTGTCCAGTCTCGCTGCCTTTGCGTGCTTTGCGCTCTTTCGCGGCCAATCCGTTTTCGCCGCCGCATCCCCGAAGTCCAACCTCCTCTTCATCCTCCTGGACGACCTGGGCTGGGGCGATCTCGGAGCCAACGGCGGCGCGGGTGTGCCGACACCGCGCATCGACCAGCTCGCGCGCGAGGGCATGCGCTTCACGCAGTTCTATGTCGCGTCGCCGATTTGCTCGCCGTCGCGGTGCGGGCTGCTCACCGGGCAGTTTCCGGCGCGCTGGCGCATCACGAGCTTTCTCCAGACGCGTGCGGGCAACGCCGAGTGCGGGCAGGCGGACTTCCTCGATCCGCAGGCACCTTCCTTCGTGCGCGCTTTCCAGCAGGCGGGCTACGCCACCGCGCACATCGGTAAGTGGCATCTCGGCGGCGGACGCGATGTGGTGGATGCGCCGAAGTTCGCGGCGTATGGCTACGACGTGGGCCTCGGCACTTACGAAAGTCCCGAGCCAGCCGCGCAGCTCGGGAGCAAGAGTCTCCCTTGGGGCAAGGAGCGGGAGCCACAACAGGTTGCCCGCCATGACCGCACCCGCTGGATGGTGGACGAGACACTGGCTTTCGCCAAACGCAGTGCGGCAAAGCCGTGGCTCGTGAACCTCTGGCTGGATGATGTCCACACGCCGTATCGCCCCAAGGACGGCAAGGACGATCGTGATTTGCCTGCCAGGTATCGTGAGGTCTTGATGGAAACCGACCGACAGGTCGGGCGGTTGCTGGATGGCTTGCGCGCGCTGGGTGCGGAGTCGAACACGCTTGTCCTCCTCGCCGGCGACAACGGTCCCGAGCCTTCCCTGAACCGCACCCGCACCGGCGGCCTGCGCGGGATGAAGTGGAGCCTCTACGAGGGCGGCCTCCGCACGCCGTTCGTCGCGCGCTGGCCGGGCATCATTCCCGCCGGGAAGGTGAACAGCACGACGGTCGTGAGCGCCGTGGATTTTTTTCCAACGCTTTGCACGCTGGCCGGTGTGCCGGCTCCGGCGGGGGTGCAGTTTGATGGCGAGGACTTGTCCGCAGTGTTCAAAGGCGGCCCGCAGCCGCGCATGAAACCGTTGTTCTGGGAATACGGAAGGAAGCCTGCGCCCGAGGGCAAGTCCGCCATCCGTGCCTTTCCGTATCCAGCGGAGCCGGATGCCAAGTCGCCCAATGTCGCCGTGCGCGAGGGCGATTGGAAGCTGCTCGTGAACGCGGATGGCACCGGTGCGGAGCTATACCATCTCGCCACCGACCGGAACGAGGCGAAGAACCTCGCCGGGATCGAGGCTGCGACAACCGCCCGGTTGAAAGCGGCGGCGCTGGCTTGGCGCAAGGCGCTGCCCTGAACACTCGCACCCGCGCACTGCCCTCAGTCTCGCCTCGCCGGGCAAGCGAGGACGCTTGCGGCACGGCCGGCCGGAGGCCGGCGCTACGTAGCGTCGGCTCGGTTTCGGGGCAGGGTCAAGACACGTCCGCCCGGAGCAGTCGCACTTTTATAGGTGGCAGTTCCTTCGGTGCCGCCAGTAACCTTCCGCCCGTTCCATCCGACTACTTGCCAACATGAACCTGTTCTCCAGCTCCGCATTTTTGGTGGCGATGATGTTTGCCTGCCTGGCTCCGGCCACCCGGGCGGCCGACCGGCCCAACGTTGTTTTCATCCTGGCTGATGACATCGGCTACGGGGATTTGTCCTGTTACGGAGCGAAGCACGCCCGGACTCCGAATCTCGACCGTCTGGCGGCGCAGGGCTGCCGGTTCACGGACGCCCATTCGCCGGCCTCGACCTGCACGCCCACGCGCCGGGCCTTGCTGACCGGGGTTTACTCTTGGCGTCAGCAGCCCGGGTCGAGCATCGCGCCCGGGGACGCGGCGATCACGATTCCCCCCGGCACCAGCACCGTGGCGTCGTTGCTGAAGTCCGCCGGCTACCGCACTGGCATTGTCGGCAAATGGCATCTCGGTCTGGGGCCCGACGGCGGGCCGGACTGGAACGGGGACATCAAGCCCAGCCCGAACGATCTCGGGTTCGACTCC
>CAIPBN010000921.1 GCA_903863315.1 uncultured Verrucomicrobiota bacterium
CTTCACCGGCACGGCCTCGGCGGGCGGGGCAGGGGAGGGTGTCGGCGCGGACGAGGATTTGGAGAATTGCCCCGCCACCGCGCTGAAGGCCGTATAGACCACCGGCACCACGAACAGCGTCAGGAACGTGCTGCTCAACATGCCGCCGATGACGCACACGCCCATCGGGCGGCGGCTTTCCGCGCCCGCACCGAACCCGATGGCGATGGGGATGATGCCCGCGATGGTCGAGAGCGCGGTCATCAGGATGGGCCGCAGGCGCACGGTGCCGGCGCTCACGATGGCTTCGCGCGGATCCACGCCCTTCTCGACTTCCTGGTTGGCGAACTCGACGAGCAGAATCGCGTTCTTGGTGACCAGGCCGACCAGCAGCACGAAGCCGATGAGGCTGAACAGATTGATGTTCATCGCCGGCACTTCCTTGATGACGCCGGTCTTGCCGAGGTAGTCCACCAGCCACAGCAGGCCCAGCGCACCGACGCCGGCCAGCGGGATGGACAGCAGCACGGTGAGGGGGTGCAGGAAGCTCTCGAACTGCGCGGCCAGCACCATGTAGGTGATGATGAGCGCGAGCACCAGCACGACCATGAACTCCTTCCACGCGTCCTTGAACTCCTTCGACTCACCGGTCCAATCGTAGAGAAAGCCCGGCGGCAAATCCTGTTTCACCAACGCCTCGACCCGCTCGACGGCGGTGCCGAGCGGGACGCCGTTCAAGGAACCGGAAATGGTCGCGCTGCGCATGCGGTTGAAGTGCTCGACCACGTTCGGCGAGCTGCCGGACTCGCGGCGCACGATGGAGCTGAGCTGAATCAACTGGCCGTCCCGGTTGCGCACGTAGAGGCGGTCGAGGTCCTGTGGCGTGAGGCGGGACGCGCGTTGAAGCTGGGTGATGACCTGATACTGCTTGCCATCGAGTTTCACGCGGCTGAGGTCCAGGCCGCCGAAGAGGATTTGCAGCGTGCGCGACACGTCCTCGATGCTCACTCCCAGCGCAGCGGCGCGATTGCGATCCACGTCGAGCCGCAGTTCGGGTTTCGTGACCTCGAAGCTCGAACGGACATTCACGAGGTAGCCAGTGGAGCGGAGTTTGCCGAGCAGTTCGTTCACGTAGCCGTTCAAGGCCTCCAGGTCTTGCGCCTGTATGACGAGCTGAAACGGTGCGCCGAAGCCGCGGCCAATCGCCTTGGGAATGTTCGGCACGGCGATGGCCCCCTCGATCTCGTTGAAGAACTGCAGGCGCAGACCGCCCGGCCCGTTCACGATCTCGCGGACGTTGCGCGTGCGTTCCTTCTGGTCCTTGAGCCGCACAAAGGCGATGGCGCTGTTCGCCTGGCCCGGCGCGCCGGTCATGGAGAAGGCGACGATCGCGCCGTAAGCCTGCACTTCCGGCACCTTCTTGAGCATTGCCTCGATTTCACGCACCTGCCGGTCGGTGTATTCGCTGGTGGAGCCTTCGGGCGCAAAGACCATGCAGAGCAATCGTCCTTTGTCTTCCTCGGGGAGGAATTCGCCTTCCAGCTTGCCGAGCAGCGGCACGTTCAACGCCCACATCATTGCGCCCAGTGCCGCGAGCGTGCCGACAAAGGCAATCGCGCGGCCGAACCAGCCAAAGGCCACAAACGGCTGCAGCACGGTGGAGGCGGCCCGCACCAGGCCGCGCAGAATTGCCCCGTAGAGCCGGGTGAACCAGCCGAGCACCGCGTCAAACCAGCGCAGGAAGAAAACTTTCTTGTGGTCGGCGCTGATGGGCTTGAGCACGCGCGCGGCAAGCATCGGCGACAACGACAGCGCCACGAACGCCGACACCGCGACCGAGCCGCAGACCGCGACGGCGAACTCCATGAAGAGCCGGCCGGTCGCGCCCTTGAGGAAGGCCAGCGGCAGGAACACGACAATGAGCGAGAGCGTGATGGTGATGACCGCGAAGGCGATTTCATCCATGCCCTTCTTCGCGGCCTCCATGGGTGACATCCCGGCTTCGATGTGCCGGTAGATGTTTTCCAGCACGACGATGGCGTCGTCCACCACCACGCCGATGGCCAGCACGAGGGCGAGCATCGTGAGCATGTTCACCGAGTAGCCGAAGGCCTGGAGGATGGCAAAGGTGCCGATGATGGACACGGGAATCGCCACGGCCGGGATGAGCGTCGAGCGCACGCTGCCGAGGAAGACCCAGATGAGCACGACGACCAGCGCGAAGGCCATGCCCAGCGTTTCCCAGACCTCGCTGATGGAGGCCTCGACGAAGATGGACTCGTCGTAGTTGAAGACCAGCTCGATGCCCGGCGGGATGGATTCGCGGATGCGGGCGACCTCCTCCTTCACGCCGTGCGCCACGTCCACGGTGTTGGCCTTGGACTGCTTGACGATGCCGAGAAAGATACACGGGCGGCCGTTGTTGCGTGCGATGGTGCGCTCGTTCTCCACCCCGGCCTTTGCCTCGCCGATGTCGCGGAGGCGGACGATTTTGACCCCGTCATTCTTGACGACCAGATCGTTGAACTCGGCGGGTGATTTCAACTCGCCGCGCGTCTGGATGGTCATCTCGCGGTCGAGGTTCTCGACGCGGCCGCTGGGGAGCTCGACATTCTGCTGCTTCAGCGCGCGGTCCACATCGAGCACGGTGATTCGGTGCGCGGCCATCTTCTCCGAGTCGAGCCAGAGGCGGATGGCGAAGCGCTGCTCGCCGCCGATGATGACGTTGGAAACGCCGCGAATGGTCTGGAGGCGGTTCTTGATTTGCTTCTCGGCGAGCTGCGTGAGCTCCAGCGGTGAATACACGTCGCTGTTCATGCCAATCCAGATGACCGCGAGCGCGTCGGCGTCCTGCTTGGCGACGATGGGCTCCTTGATGGTCTCCGGCAGCTTGCCGCGCACGCGGGAGACGCGATCACGCACGTCCTGTGCCGCCAAATCCACCTCCCGCGAAAGATCGAACTCGATGGTGATGGTGCTGACTTCCTCACGGCTCTGGCTCGTGAGCGTCTTGATGCCCTCGATGTTGTTGATTTCCTCCTCCAGCCGCTCCGTGACCTCGGTCTCGACGACAGCAGCATTCGCACCGGGATAAACTGTCGTGACGCTGACGATGGGCGGGTCAATGTCCGGCAGCTCGCGCACCGGCAGCCGCTGAAGTGCAATGAGACCGAAGAGGATGAGCGCGAGGCTCATCATCGTGGTGAGCACCGGCCGACGGATGCTGACTTGGGGTAATATCATTTCTGGCTCCTGCTCGTAATCTTGATCCTAATCCTGCTCTCTTCCCACCCGATAAGGCACCTCGTCTTCGTAAAACCGATCCGGTGAATTACTCCGAATCAACCCAACCAACAGCGAGACAACGCGCCGCAGTAGCTGCTTTCCCGGCTCCACCTCCGCTTCCGTCGCTTTGCCTTTCGCGATCAATACATCCAGACAAGCCGCACACTCCAGCGCCGAGCCGCGTGCGCTGTCGAGGTATCGGCATCGGTCAGGCGACGTGAACTTGCCGTTGCCCTCGGCGATGTTCAGCGGGACGGAAGTGGAAGCGCGGTCAAGTTGGTCGCAAACCGAGAGTTTCGCGGGAAGCTTATCCAAGAGGGCCGTGGCCCAGCGGATAAAGGCGAGGGATTGCTGGTAGGCTTCGAGCTTCTCGTGGTCGAAGGTGGGGTTCATAGGAGGAGCAGGATTAGGATCAAGATTACGAGCAGGAGTCAGTTGCCACCGGCAGGTGACTTCGGGGCATACGCTGCCGCCGACTCCGGGCCTGCCGGTTTCACCTTCGCTCCAGGACGCACTTTCTGGACGCCTTCGACAATGACCAGTTGTCCCGCTTCCACCCCTTGCAGAATTTCCACCACCCCGGCTGACCGCACGCCCAGCTTCACGGGCCGGAGCTGCGCGTTCATGTCCTTGTCCACGATGTAGATCATTGCCTTGTCCGAGTTCACCATGATAGCCGGCTCAGGCACGACCACCGCGGCGTCGCGCAACTGGAGCGTCAGGTCGAGGTTGGCGAACATGCCGGGCTTCAACGACAGGTCGGCATTGGCAATCTTCGCTTTCACCAGCGCGGTGCGGGTGTTGGTCTCCACCTGCGGAGCGATGAAATAAACCTGCCCCTTGAACGTGCGGCCCGGAAACGCGGCGACCCGCAGCTCGATGGTCTGGTCGAGTTTCAACAGGCTCAGAAAGCGCTCCGGCACGCTCACCTCCACCTTCACCGGGTTTAGGTCCACCAGCATGCCGAGCACCGTGTCCTTCTTGATAACCTGGCCCGAGCTGACGTTGCGCGCGCCCATCACGCCCGCGAACGCTGCGTGAATCTTCGTGTCCTTCAGCTCGCGCTGCTTGACCGCGATGGCGGCCTGCATGGACTCGAACCGCGACGCGAGCTGGTCGAACTCCTGTTGCGAAATCGTCTTGTCGCGGAGGAGCTGCTGGGCACGGTCGTAGTTGACCTTACTGAGTTTCAGGTTCACCTCGGCCTCCGCGAGCGAGGTGTTGAGCCGGGATTCATCCAGGCGGAAGAGTAATTGCCCCTTCGTCACCGGCTTGCCCTCGTCGAAGCCGACCTCCATAACCGTGCCTTCCAGCTCGGCCTTGATTTCCACCCACTCGTTGGCCGTGAGCGTGCCGACGAGCGAGAGCGATTCGGTCACGGACTCGCGACGCGCCTCCACAGCGACGACCTGGGTGGGCGGCATGGCTTGGGGGCCGGCGGCCTTGGTGGCGTCCGGCTTGTTGCAGCCAGTGAGCAGGGCGGCAGCGCAGGTGGCGGTTGAGAAAAGGAGTCTGGTGTGTTGCATGAAAAATCAGTTTTTGGCTGTGGCCCCCTCCAGAAACAGCTTCACAATCTGGCGGGCGGTCTTGCGCGTGGGTTTCTGGCCGGGCTGCACAAGCTCGGCCTGCACATGGATGTTCATTATGCCGAAGATGCCGCGCGCCAGCAGTTCGGTGTCGAGCTGGCGGTTGAGCTGCCCGGCGTTCTGACCCTCACGGATGACGTCGCGCACGAGGCCGAAGTTCCGCTGGCA
>CAIPBN010000922.1 GCA_903863315.1 uncultured Verrucomicrobiota bacterium
GAGCGGCGACTGCAAGTCGCCGGCACCTGCCATCCCTTGGCTCCAGCTTCTCACCAGCCCCGCCATGTGGTGCATCTGCGGCCAGCAGTTCTTCCGCGCGGCGGGCTATATGTTCTTCACGAGTTGGTTCGCCACCTATCTTCAGGAAGCGCGTGGCGTGACTATCGTGAAGTCCGGTTTCCTCACGATGCTCCCGTTGCTTGCCGTGGTGGTCGGCAGCCTCGCGGGCGGCTGGGTTTCCGACGCCGTGCTGAAACGCACCGGCAGCCGCCGGAAGGCGCGTCAGGGCGTGGCGGTCGTTTCGCTCGGGCTCTGTGCGGCGCTGACTTTGTCTGCCTATTTCTTCGCCGACCCGTTGGCGGCGGTGCTCATCATCAGCGCGGGGTCGTTCTTCGCGGCGGTCGCCGGACCGTGCGGTTACACCATCACGATAGACATGGGCGGCGCGCACGTGCCAACGGTCAACAGTGTGATGAACATGACCGGCAACTTCGGGGCTATGCTCTTTCCGCTCGCCGTGCCGCTGCTGCTGGGCAAGGAACAAAACTGGAACGTGGTGCTTGTCACCTTCGGCGTTCTCTACCTCGGCAGCGCGCTGTGCTGGTGGCTGCTGAAGCCGGAGGGCAGCGTGTTTGAACAAGCACTGGTGCGTCCAAAGTCCGATTCCCTGCCATGACCCAACTCGAAACTCCGCAAAGTCGCTGCCGCTTCGCCCTCGCCTGGGGCGACATCACGCCACCGGCCAACATTTATCACCGCATGTGGGGTGCGGCGAAACACGAGCGGGCGACGGGCATCCACCGTCCGCTGCGCGCGACCGTTACCGTCTTCGAGGCTGCGGAGGAGTCCGCCGGCACGGGGGCTCGGCAAATCCTTCTCGCGCTCGACCACTGCGTCCTCGGCGCGGTGGAGCATCAGCAACTCGTCGCACACATCGCACAGGCCACCGGCCAGCCGCCGGAGAACATCCTCGTCGTCTTCTCACACACTCACGGCGCGGGGTTGATGGGGCTGGAACGCGCGTCGCTGCCGGGCGGGGATTTGATTCCCGGCTATCTCCGCAGCGTGGCGGAATGCGCGGCGGGTTTGGTGAAGGAAGCGTTGGCCAAACTTGCGCCCGCTGACATCGTTTACGGCAACGGCCGTTGCAATCTCGCGGCGCATCGCGATTTCTGGGATGCGGAGCGGCAACTCTGGGCCTGCGGCTTCAATCCGACTGGCCCAGCCGATGACACCGTGCTCGTCGCACGCGTCACCGGCGCCGACGGCAAGCTCCTCGCGAGCATCGTGAACTACGCCTGCCACCCGACCACGCTCGCGTGGGATAACACGCTCATCAGCCCGGACTACATTGGCGCGCTTCGCGAGGTGGTCGAGCGCGAGACGGGCGCGCCGTGTCTCTTCCTGCAAGGCGCGAGTGCCGAGTTGGGCCCGGTCGAGGGCTTTGTGGGTGATGCGGCAGTCGCAGACCGCAACGGTCAGCAGCTCGCCTACGCCGCGCTTTCGGCGCTGACGGCGTTGCCGGCGGCAGGCACGCGCTTCCGCTACACCGGCCCCGTCGTGTCCGGCGCGACACTCGGCGCATGGGCGCACGAGCCGCTGTCGGCAGAGGAACTCACGGCGAAATCTGCGTGGCACGTCGAGCGATGGAATGAGCCGTTGCCCCATCGCCCCGGCCAGCCGACAGCGGGACTGGTCGAGGCGGAGCTGAAGCAGTTTCAAGCCGATGAAGAAACCGCACGCGCCGCAGGAGAGCCGGCCAAGGCCGCTGATTGCCGTGCGATGGCCGAGCGGAAACGCCGCCTGCTCCATCGCCTCTCGCAGTTGCCGCCCGGCGACAAGTTCCCCCTGCAAGTCACGCTCTGGCGCATGGGCGACGCGTTCTGGCTCGGCGTGCAGGGCGAGTTCTACAGCGTGCTCCAGACGGAGCTGCGCCGGCGCTTTCCCGACAAGGCCATCGTGGTCGCGACGATTGCGGCGGACTGGGGCGCGTCCTATCTGCCGCCGCGCGAGCTTTACGGGACGGGGATTTACCAGGAGACCATCGCGGTGGTCGCGCCGGGGAGTTTGGAGCAGGTGATTGATGCGGTGGCGCAGCGGATGGAGGAGATGCAATGAACGGCGACGCGCCATCTGGAGTGCGCCGGCAGAGCGCAGCGGCGACGGCGCTTTGGCATTCCGCGGAGCGGAACGGACCGCTACTACTCCCGGCACCGCGAAC
>CAIPBN010000923.1 GCA_903863315.1 uncultured Verrucomicrobiota bacterium
CTGGCGGGCATGCTCCTGCCAGCCTTGGCCAAGGCCAAGGCAAAGGCAAAGGGGACGGCGTGTGTCTCCAATTTCAAACAGTTGGCCTTGGGCTTGAACCTCTACGTCGGTGATTACGGGGAAAAGTTTCCCCGGAACATGAATCCGCCGGCACCCACTTATGCGGACTCCAGTTCCTGGATCGGAGCGACCGAGTTTGGCTCCAACACACCCGTCCCATCCTATCCGAGTGCGGATTATCCGATCACCAATGGCACCCTCTACGCCTACGCGCCGGGGCCCGGGCTCTATCGCTGTCCCGCCCAGCCAAAAGAGTCATCAACTGTGTTCACGCATGGCACCTATAGTGTCTGTTTGAACGGCAAAATGGGCGGGGCCTCGTCCGGCAGCCTATCATTGGCGACGGCGGTCCAAAACCCTGCCAATGCCTTTGCCTTCGTGGACATGAAATTTGCCTCGCACTGTCAGATCATCATCAATTCGATTGATACGTTTTGGGGCAAGTATCCCGCTGCGCGTCATGGCAATTCGGGTTTGCTTAGCTTTCTCGACGGGCACGTCGCTTTGGACAAATGGCGGGGCAGTTTTCTACTTGCGCAAGAGCAGGCTGCTCATCTGCCTGGCCAGAGCCATTATGGGAGCGCGGCGGATGCCGCCGTCATGCAGGCGTCCGACAATGCCGATTTGGCGAAAGTCCAAGCTTGGCTGCCCTGAGTTTTCGGAATTTATTTTCCGCTTTGAGCTTCCGCGCCGCTTCGCCACCCTGTCGGCGCTTTGACCGCCTGGCTCCAATCGCTCGACGCGGCGCTGTTCCGCTTCATCAACCAGTCGTTGAGCAATCCGTTCTTCGACTGGCTCATGCCTGTCCTGAGTGGAAACAAGCTCTTCGTCCCGGCGGTCATCGTCGCGTCGGCCTGGCTCATCTGGAAGCAGCGGACCAGGGGCGCGTTGTGCGTCGCGTTCGTCCTGCTGGCCGTCGCGCTGGGCGACCCACTCATCATCAACTCCATCAAGCACGCCGTCGGGCGCCCGCGCCCGTTCGTGTCCATGCCGGAGTGCATCACGCTGGTTGGGCGCACGAGCAGCTTCAGCCTGCCGTCCGCGCACGCGGCAAACATGGCTGCCGCGGCAATGGTGGCTTTCCTGTTCTTCCGCCGGAGCTGGCGCTTCATGGTCCCGCTGGCGGCGGGTGTGGCCTTTTCGCGTGTCTATAACGGCGTCCACTACGTCAGCGACGTGCTGCTGGGCGCGACACTCGGCGCAGGCTACGCGGCGGTGATGGTGTGGGCGATGGACCGTTGTTGGCAGTGGGCGGGGCAGAAATGGTTTCCGCTCTGGTGGGAACAATTCCCCCGACTCTGCGAGATGGGCTCTGAGCCGATGCCATCCGGCCGACTTTCACCGACCCGTGTTGACGCGGCCCTTCAACCTTCATCCTTCAACCTTCAACCGTCTCTTCACTGGCTCCGGCTCGGCTACCTCGTCATCGCCGTCCTCTTCATCGCCCGCCTCGCCTACATCGCCAGTCCGACCATCGAACTCAGCGAGGACGAAGCTTACCAATGGCAGTGGTCCAAGCACCCCGCGCTTGCCTACTACAGCAAGCCGCCGGGCATCGCCGTCGCGCAGTGGATTGGCACGCATCTGTGGGGCGACACCGCGTTCGGCGTGCGCTTTCTCGCGCCATGCGTTACCGCGCTCATGTCCGCGCTGCTGCTGCGCTTTTTCGCGCGTGAAGCGAGGGCGAAGCTCGGCCTGTTCGTGGTCCTCGCCGCCACCGCCACGCCGCTGCTGTCGGTCGGCGCGGTGCTGATGACGGTGGACTGCCTCTCCGTGCTCTTCTGGACGTTGGCGATGCTGAGCGGCTGGCAAGCCGTGCACTCTGCTGCGCTCCGTCCGTGGCTGCTCACCGGCCTTTGGCTTGGGCTGGGCTTCCTCTCAAAGAACACCAACGCCTTCCAACTCGCCTGTTTCGCGCTGTTCTTCGCGCTTTCGAAACCCGCACGCGCCCACCTCCGCACCGCTGGCCCGTGGCTCGCGCTTGGCACCGCCGCACTGGCGCTGCTCCCGCAACTCGTCTGGAACGCGCAGCACGGCTGGGCGACCGTCGAGCACCTGCACAACCGCGCCGGCCTCGCGCAGGCATGGAAGTTCACGCCGAACTACCTGATTGATTTCGTCGCAGCGGAACTGGCCCTGCTGAACCCAGCGTTTCTCGCACTCATTTTCGGGGGTGTGCTGACAACGCTTGCCGCCCTCCGTGCCGGCGGCGCACCTGTAGCGGCGGTCTGTGACCGCCGAAGTGATACCGAACAGCGCTCACAGAGCGCCGCTAAAGGGCACTGGCTCCCGGTTTTCCTGCTCTGCATGGGCCTGCCACTATTCCTCGGCTACTTCCTCTATACGCTCCGCGCCCGCGTGCAGCCGAACTGGATTGTCCCTGCTGTCATCCCGCTGCTCTGCCTTGCAGCCGTGCAAGCCGACGCCTGCTGGCGACGCGGTGTGCGCTCCGTGCGCGGATGGTTCATCGCCGGCCTCGCACTGGGCTTGCCGCTCGTCATTCTGCTCCACGACACGAATCTGACCGGCAAGCTGTTCGGCCAGCCGCTCCCCGCGAAGTTTGACCCGCTTAACCGCGTGCGCGGGTGGAAGTCCATGGCCGAGACCGTCGAGGCCGAGCGACAGAAGGCCATTGCTGCCGATGGCAAGCCGGTCTTCCTCATCGGCGCGCACTACGGCATCACGAGCTTGCTGTCGTTCTACATTCCGGAGGCCAAGGCCGGCGTGCCGCACGCCCCCATCGTTTTTTACCAGTCCTCGGAGAAACCGGAGAACCAATACGGCTTCTGGCCGGGCTACGCGTCGCGCAAAGGGCAAAGCGCCATCTTCGTGCAAGAGCTGAAGAAGGGCGCGCAACCCGAGCCGCCGCCCGCCCGCCTCACCGCCGAGTTCACGCGCATCGAAGACCTCGGCACGCGGGAAATCCAGTATCGCGGCCGGACCATCCACACCGTGCGGCTGCTGCTGTGCCGGGAGTTGAAGTGAAGCCTGCGAACCAAGCCTCATTCTCCGTTCGCGACTACGACCTCGCCGCGACGCTCGCGTCCGGCCAGGCGTTTCGGTGGCGACAAGTTGGCGCGGCTTGGGAAGGCATCATCGCCGGACGCTGCGTGCGCTTGCATCAGGTAGGCGAACTCATCGGAGCCGAAACCGCCGTCCCGCAGGCGGACTGGGATTGGCTGCGCGACTTCCTCCAACTCGACGTGGACCTCGCCGCCGTTGTCGCCACCTTCCCCGACGATGAGCCGATGCGCGCCTCCGTGGCGGCTTGTCGCGGGCTGCGCCTGTTGCGGCAGGAGCCGTGGGAATGCCTCGTCTCCTTCATCTGCTCCTCCACGAAGCAAATCGTCCAAATCCAGCAGATCATCGCGCTTTTGTGCGAGCAGTTCGGCGAACCAATCGCGGTAGGTGAGAAGGGAGAGTGCGGCTTTGCCTTCCCGACGGCCGCGCGACTGGCCGCCTGCACTGAGGCCGAGCTGCGCAGGTGCAAGATGGGTTTCCGCGCGCCCTACATTCTGGCCGCCGCGAAAGCTGTGGTGAGCGGTGAGCTGGACTTGGCCCGGCTGCACGCGCTGCCAACCGCCGACGCCCGCGCCGCGCTGATGGGCCTGCACGGCGTAGGCCGGAAGATTGCCGACTGCGTGCTGCTCTTCGCCTACGGCAAGCAGGACGCATTCCCCGTGGACGTGTGGGTGCGCCGCGCGCTGACGGAGCTGTATTTCCCGC
>CAIPBN010000924.1 GCA_903863315.1 uncultured Verrucomicrobiota bacterium
CTGCAAAGCGTGTCGGCGGCGCTGACCTGGGATGTGGCGCTGGGGTTGGCGCTCTTCCGCGCGCTGACCAGCGCGGTGACGGTCTGGTTGTATTGTCAGGGCGGCGTTTGGTTGGTCTGGATCTTCGCGCTTGTCCTCCAGGGCCGGCATTGGTTTGCCTTTGCACTGTGAGGTTCCGCCTCACTCACCTTTTCGTCCCGCCAGCACTTTTCGCGTCGGCACGTAGCCCGCGATGAACTCACGCCGAAACTCGCCGAACGTCCCGGCGGCGATGTGTTTGCGGATGTCCGCCATCACATCGAGGAACATGTGGCTGTTGTGGATGCTCACGAGGCGCAGGCCGAGAATCTCGTTCACGTTCAGCAGGTGCCGCACGTAGGCGCGGGAGAAATTCTTGCAGGCGAAGCAGCCGCAGCCCTCCTCAATCGGGCCAAACTCCGCCTTCACCGCGCCGCCCTTGATGGCGTAGGTGCCCTTGCGCGTGAAGGCCGTGCCGTTGCGCGCCACGCGCGTCGGCAGCACGCAATCGAACATGTCCACACCGCGCGCGACCAGCTCAACGAGCTGCGCGGGCGTGCCCAGGCCCATCGCATAGCGGGCCTTGTTCGCGGGCAGGAACGGCTCGGCGAGCTCGACCGCCTTCATCATCTCCGGCTCCGGCTCGCCCACGCTCACGCCGCCGATGGCGTAACCGTCAAAGTCCAGCGCGGTGATGGCCTTGGCGCAGTGCTCGCGCAGCTCCGGGTTGCTGCCGCCCTGCACGATGCCGAAGACCTGCTGGCCCGCTGCGCGCGGTTGGTCGCGGCATTCCTTCGCCCAGCGAATCGTGCGCTCGACCGCGAGCTTCTGCTCCTTCGCGGGAGCATCGTGCGGTGGGCACTCGTCGAAAATCATCGCGATGTCCGAGCCGAGATGCCGCTGGATTTCCATCGCCTCCTTCGGCCCGAGGAACAGCGGCGAGCCATCCAAGTGTGACCGAAACTCGACGCCGTGCTCGCGAACCTTGCGAATCTTGGCGAGGCTGAAAACCTGAAAGCCGCCACTGTCGGTGAGAATCGGGAGCGGCCAGTTGATGAAGCCGTGCAGGCCACCGGCGGCGCGGATGATGTCCATGCCGGGCCGGATGCTGAGATGGTAGGTGTTACCCAAAATGATCTGCGTGCCCATCTCGACCAGCTCGCGCGGGTCGAGCGCCTTGACGCTGCCCTGCGTGCCGACCGGCATAAATACTGGCGTATCAATGACCCCGTGCGGCGTCGTGAGGCGGCCCAGCCGCGCCTTGGAACTCGTATCCGTCTTAAGCAACTCGAACATCAGGCGCGGATTGAGCCACAGGCGCAGCAGCACCGGAAAGGAGATTCAAGCGAAGTCGAGAGCCGGACCCATGGAAGAATTCGAGGGAATGACTGAGCCATGGGCCAGGGTGCGCTTGGTAGCTCGTCGGAGTGTGCTCAAACGGGCCACGGAGGTAAGTCATCCCCGAACTTGCTCCGTCTGGGCGCGAGGACAGCAGCTACTTTTTTGGCGCCTGATCGGCCACGGCCTTGAACATGGCCTCGGCGTCCGGGGCGGCTTCGAGCGATGCGCGAAATTCCTTGTTGTGCAGTATCTTGGCAATGTTCGCCAAGGTATGAAGGTGCTTTTGAAACTGTCCCTGCGGGACCAGGAACAGCATGACGAGCTTCACGGGCTGGTTGTCCAGCGCATCGAAACTGATCCCCTTTGAACTCCGGCCGAAGGCACCCACCACCTCGCTGATGAGATCCGTGCTGGCGTGCGGAATGCCAATGCCGAAACCGATGCCGGTGCTCATGGAGTTTTCGCGTTTGCGCACCACGGCCGCGATGGCCTCGCGATTCTCAGATTTGATTTTGCCGCATTGGACGAGGAGGTCGAGCAGTTCGTCAATGGCCTCCCATCGGTTGGTGGCTTTCAAATCGGCGACGATTTGCTCTTTCCGAAGAATGTCCGCGAGCGTCATAGGAAAAAAACAGCCTCGCCATTTCGCAGCAAGCAAACCGCTGATTCAAGAACCAATTCCATACCCAGCTCGATTTGCCCACGTTTGATGGCCGGTGCTTGCCACGTCTGGACGCCGCGAATTATCCTGCCGCAGCATTTGAGCGTAGCCAACCCAACCAACACCGCCCAGCCCATGAGTGTCCGCGTCCGTTTTGCCCCCAGTCCCACGGGTTATCTCCACATTGGCGGGGCGCGCACCGCGCTGTTCAACTGGCTATATGCCCGCCATACCGGCGGCACCTTCGTCTTGCGCGTCGAGGACACCGACGCGGCCCGCAATTCCCAGGAGGCGGTCAATGTCATCCTCGATGGGTTGCGCTGGCTGGGCCTGGATTGGGATGAGGGTCCGCTCACGGCGGACGCCACGGGGCCGAGCAAGGGCGATCGCGGGCCTTACTTCCAATCGCAGCGCAAGGAGAACTATGCCCGGCGGGTGGAGGCGCTGCTGTCGCGGGGGCTGGCCTACGAGAGTGAAGGCGCGGTGCGGTTCAAGATGGCACGCGAGCCGGTGCTGATCCGGGATTTGGTCGTGGGCGATGTCACGCGCGCGCTCACCGACCGCGAGGAGCAGGAGCCGGACTTTGTGATCATGCGGTCGGACGGCTCCCCGGTGTTTCACTTCGTGAACGTGGTGGACGATCTGGAGATGGGGATCACGCACGTGATTCGCGGCGAGGACCATCTCAGCAACACGGCGAAGCACGTCGCGTTGTTTCAGGCGTTTGGGGTGGAGCCGCCCAAGTATGCGCACATCCCGCTGATTTTGAACGCCGATGGCTCGAAGATGAGCAAGCGCGACACCGGTGCGGCGCTTACCTATTACATGGAAAATGGCTACGCGCCGGAGGCGGTGGTGAACTACCTTTCCCTGCTGGGCTGGTCGCCAAAGGATGGTCGCGAAGTCATCCCGCTCAAGGAGCTGGTGGAGATGTTTGATCTGCCCCAGATCCTGCGCCACAACGCGCGATTCGATCACGAGAAGCTCAAGTGGATGAATGGCGAATACGTGCGCGCCATGCCAGCGGACCGGTTTTACGAGATGGCCGTCCACACGCTGGCCCGCGCGGGACTGGACACGAACCGCTTCCCCACGGCGTATGTGAAGGCCGCGCTCGACACCTGTCTGGGCAAGGTCCGCATCTTCAGCGAGCTGGCCGGCTACGCGGGCTTTTATTTCACCGATCAGGTGGCGCTGGACGCGGAGGCGCTGGCCGCGCTGACGCCTGAAGCGCGCGAGCGGCTGAAGAGGCTGCGTGATGCGTGTGCGGCGTTGGCGGAGTTCAATGCAGTGAGCTTGGAAACCGCCTTGAAGGAGACGGCCAAGTCGCTGGGGGTGAAGAACGGGCTGATGGTTCATCCCTGCCGTTTCGCCTGCACGGGCAAGGGCAGCGGCCCCAGCCTCTATCACTTGCTGGAAGTGCTGGGCCGCGAGCGGGTGCTCGCGCGCATGGACGCGGCGTTGTCCGCCTGAGGCCGGGCGGGGAACCGCCGTGAGCCATCAGCGGCCGGCCAGCACGGATTCGATCTTCCGCCGCAAGTCCGCGTTCACGTCCTCCGTTGAACGGTCCGCGTCCACCATGTCGAAGCCGTAAACGGACTGGAGACGCTTGAACTGGAGGGCCATCAGCGCCTGATACTTCAGGAAGCTGTCGAACATGTCGCGCGACAAGCCCAGGTCCATGCCGCTTTCCCAGTAGTCCAGCGCCTTGTTCTTGGCGAAGTTGCGCTGCACAAGCTGCTCGGGGGAGATGTTCAGGTAGAAGACCGCGTCCGGCACCAGCGCGATGCCGTAGAGATTCTTCAACCATGTTTCATCCATGCCGCGGACGATGTCCCGTGCCATCAGCGTGTAGATGTAACGGTCGGCGAGGACCATGAAGCCCGCCTTCAAGGCTGGCAGCATGATGTTCTCGACCTGATCCGCGAAGTCGGTGGCGTAAAACAGGCTCAGCGTGGTGCGGCTCAGGATGTTGCCCTGCTGGGCTTTCTCCAGTTCCTCGCTCACCAGCGAGGAACGCTTGAGGCCGACTTGGACCGTCGCGTGGCCGCTGCCCTCCAGCCACTGGACGAGCTGGGCGATCTGAGTGGAGCGGCCCGAGCCGTCCGCGCCTTCGACCACGATCAGTTTCCCCCGGAGTTTTTCCTCATCCACGCCCGGAATGCCTTCGCCGTAAAAGCGCTTGGGCGTGGGCTTGGGAATGATGACCTCCGGCGTCCGCGGGGCGGCGGCGAGGCGTTTGGCTTTGCGCGGGGTGGTGGCCATGGTCACGCTTTCTTGAAGTCGTAGTTCGGCAGGTCGATCCGGTCGGCCACGAGCTTGCGCAGGATGGCCTGCTGCGTTTCCACCGTCTCGTTCGCGTTGATGACGTTGAAGGAGAACTCGCGGCTCATGGCGAGATACTGCTCCAGCATCCGGCCTTGAAAGATGCGGAAGCTCTCATAGGGATCGGTGGAGAATCCCATGTCCATGCCGGCCTCGAAGTATTTCAGCTCCGGCCGGCCATCTAATATGCGGTTCAGCGAGACTTCCAAATCCGCCCGGAAGAAGAACGTCATGTCCGGCAGGGCGGCGAAGCTGTAAAGGCCGCGCACCCACTCCGGCGGGCACGTGCGCACCACGTCCCGCGCGAAGGCGGTGAAGATGTAGCGGTCGCACAGCACCAGATAGCCGGCGCGCAGCAGGGGCACGAGTTGGCGCTCGTAGCGGTCCGCAAAGTCCGTGGCGTGGATGAGGCTGAACGTGGTGGGTGTCAGCAGGGTCATCTTCTTGCCCTTGCTGGTGGCGGACTTGACCAGTTCGGAAGAATTCCACTCGCTGAAGAAGACCTTCAGCCCGCGCAGCTCCAGCCAGCGCTTGAGCAGGTAGATCTGCGTGGACTTGCCGGAGCCGTCCAGCCCTTCGACCGCGATGAGGCGGCCGGGGAAACCAAGTTCAGCGAATGTCTTCATCACGTTCGGACGCGGCAAGGCTATGTGCCGGGCAGGGGGAAACCAAGCAATTCATCGCAAGTTGAGGATTCCCGCCATGGCCAGGAAAGTTGTCCTGGTGGCGAGGACGACGACCTCCCGCACGCCGGGGATGTTGATGGCGACGATGACAATGATGAAGCCATACTGGCAGAGCTTCCAGTAAGTCTCGTAGCTCATGCCGATGGCGTTTTTCAGCACATGCGAGCCGTCCAGCGGCGGCACGGGCAGCAGGTTGAAGAAGCAAAGGAACAGGCTCAGGATGGCCATGCGGATGCCCACCTCGGTGAATAGGGAGACGCCGGTGTTGGCGCCGATTTTGGCCAGAGCCAGCAGGGCAAACGCGAGGATCAGGTTGATGGCTGGGCCCGCAAGGGCGACCAGCGTGTCATCCCGCCGGGGGCTGCGCAGGTTGGAGACATTGACCGGCACCGGACGTCCCCAGCCGATGATGAAGCCGGCCAGCGCCGAGTTGCTGAGGGAGAGGAAAATGCCCAAGAGCGGCAGCACCACGGTGCCAATCAGTTCCATGTGGGCGATGGGATTAAGTGTCACCCGGCCTTGATGGTAGGCCGTGTCATCCCCGCACTTCCACGCCACCCAGGCGTGCGCCCACTCGTGGAAGGTGAGCAACGGGATGAAGAACACGTAGGTCAGCAGTCCGTCAAATAAAGCCTTTTGATCCATCGCGCGCGGAACGTAGCCCAAGCCCAGGCAAAGCCCAAGCGGAAGTCAGTGGGCGCCTCAGGCCTCCGGCAGCGTGAAGCAGAACATCGCGCCCTTGCCTGGTTCGCTCTCCACCCACACCTCGCCGCCGTGCGACTGCACGATGTGCTTCACGATGGCCAGGCCCAGGCCAGTGCCGCCCGCGTCACGCGAGCGGGCCTTGTCCACGCGGTAGAAGCGCTCGAAGACGCGCGTCTGCGCTTCGAGGGGGATGCCGGGGCCGTCGTCACGCGCCCAAAGTTCGATCTGCTTCTTGTCGTTCCTGCGCGCGCCGATGACCACGCTGCCCCCCGTGCGGCCGTATTTGATGGCGTTGTCCACCAGGTTGAAGAGCACCTGTTGCAGGCGTTCAGCATCGGCGTGCGCGGCAAACTCGGCAGGCACCTCATTGCGCAGCGTGACTTGCTTCGCGGCGGCCCGGGATTCCAAATCACTGAGCACCCGGTCCACCACGCCATGCAGTTCCGCCCGCTGGAAGTTCATCAGCACCTGACCGGACTCCAGCCGCGAGATGGTGAGCAAGTCCTCGATGAGGTAGGTCAGGCGGTCGGCGTGCTTCTCGATGGTTTGCAGAAACTTGGTGGCCACCTCGGGGTTGTCCTTTGCCCCGTCAATGAGCGTTTCGACGTAGCCCTTGATCATTGAGAGCGGCGTGCGCAGCTCATGGCTGACGTTGGCCACGAATTCGCGGCGGGTGTTTTCCAACTGCTTCAGTCGCGTGAGATCGTGGCACACCACAATCATGCCCTGTTGGCGGCCATCTGGTCCGAGCACGACCGCGGAGTTGACCTGCAGGCTGCGGTTGCCGTCGAGGCCGGGCAGATCGAGCTCGAACTCCTGCACCTGCCCGTCCAGGAGGGTGCGGTTGACCAGCTCCTGCGCCTGATGCAGGCGGAGCGCCTCCATCACCGTGCGGCCCCGGATGTCCCCGGTCAGGCCGAAGAGCCGTTCGAGTGCCTGGTTGACGAGCCGCACGCGCCCCTCACCGTCCAGCACGAGCACGCCCTCGCTCATGCTGTTGAAGAGGGCCTGTTGCTGGGCTAGTTCATGCGCCCTGGCCTGCTCGTGCTGCTGGCGGAGCAAGGCGAACTCGCGTTGCTGTTGTTCACGCGCCGCTTCCGACACCTGCCGGCACCGCCGCAGCGCGACGAAGCAAATGCCCGCTGCCAGCAGGGCAAGGATGGTGAGCGCGGGCCACATCGGGCGGAGGATGGCGAGGGCGAGGGAGAAGAGTCAACCCGCCGAAGTCGAAGCAGTGTTCAGTGATCAGTGGGGCGGCGAGGTCGGTCTGAATGCTGAACACCGGTTACTGGATACTGCTCCGCTTCACCCCGCCACAAACCGATAGCCCACGCCCCTGACCGTATCGAGATGCTTCGCCGCCTTGCCCAGCTTCTCCCGCAGCCGCCGCATGTGCGTGTCCACCGTGCGCGTGTCGATGACGTTGTCGTATTCCCACACGTCCTTGAGCAACTGATCACGCGACTGCACCCGGCCCCGGCGATGCGCCAAGATGGTCAGCAGCTTGAACTCCGTGGCGGTCAACTCCACGCGCTTGTTGTTCACGGTGACGCTATGAGCCGGCACATCCAGCACGAGATCCCCGAATTGCATCCGCTCCGCCTTTGTCTCGGTCGTTTCACGGCGACGCAGCAGGCCCTTGATGCGCAGCATCAGCTCGCGCGGGCTGAACGGCTTGGTCACATAATCGTCCGCGCCGAGTTCCAGGCCCAGCACCCGGTCAATCTCCGCCGCTTTCGCCGTGAGCATGAGAATCGGAATGCCCGCTGTGGCCGCGTCGCGCCGGAGCAGCTTGCAAACCTCCAGTCCGTCCACTTCGGGGATCATCAGATCGAGCAGGATGAGGTCGGGCAGGGTCGAGCGCGCCTTTTTCAAGGCCTCCGAGCCATCGGCCGCCGTGATCACCTCGAAACCGGCGTTCTTCAAATTGAACTCCACGAGTTCAACGGCATCCGGTTCGTCATCCACGACTAAAATCTTTGCCATGTCGAATGCTTGGGTAACACGCGGACAGCAATGAAACAACGACAAGCCGGTGACGACTTTGTGACGAACAGGTGACGACCCCGGCTGGGAGACGAAGTCAGGAGCCGCTGACTGCCGGTTTGCCTCTGGCCAACTGTCGGTTCAACCTCCCGCCATGCGTTCCCTAGCCGCGCTGCTATTCGCCTCGCTTGCCATTCAGTTGTCCGCCGCTGAGATCCCCTGGCCCAAGCTCCCCGAACGCGACGGCCCCGTGGTCATCCCCGCGCAGGAATGGCCCGCGCGCCCCGGTCCGCGCGAGGTGCGCGTGCAGGTGCATTACCCCGGCGGCACCCGCGCCAGCATCGGCCCGCGCACGGGCATCTTCCTCACGCTGCACAACTGGGGCGGCACCGACTGTGCCGGCACCGCGAACCCCGCCGCGCTCGCGCGCGAGTTCAACTGCGTGGCGCTGTGCGTGAACTATCTCCAGAGCGGCCCCAAGGATTCCATCGAAGGCCCGGAGCCTTACGACTTCGGCTGGTTGCAAGGCCTCGACGCCTTGCGCGCGCTCTGGCTGGTCTTCCACGAACTCGACGCGACCAAGACGCCCTTCGCTCGCGGTCGCCTCTGCGCTACCGGCGGCTCCGGCGGCGGCAACGTGACGCTCATGGCGAACACGCTGTCCCCGCGCACCTTCACCGCCGTCATCGACATGTGCGGCATGAAGAAGCTCAGTGAGGCGCTGGCTTACAACCTTCCCGCCGCCGGCGGCCTCAACGCCCGCTGGAGCCGCGACCCCGCCAGCCCAAACTTCCTCGCGCCCGGCGCGCACGAAATCCGCTTCGTCGGCCACCCCGCGCACCTCGCCGAGATGAAGCGCCTCGGCACCACGGCCAAGGTCTTCTCCGTCCACGGCCTCGACGACAAGACCTGCCTCGCTGACGGCCAGGAGATGGTCGCGAACATGCAGCGCGCCGGCCTGGACATCAC
>CAIPBN010000925.1 GCA_903863315.1 uncultured Verrucomicrobiota bacterium
CCGCCCTTGGCCGTGATGCTCTTGCCGACGAAAACCACGGTGGCGTGCCGGTAGAAATGCCGCAGCTCGCCCGTGGTGTTGACCAGCAGACAGTCCACCGCGCCGGGGACACAGGCCTGGCCCGCTGCCAGTTCGCTGCGCAACGCGAGCCGCAGTCCAGTGGGACGCAGTTCCTCGACGATCGTCTTGGTGCGCTCGAAGTGCCGGGGCACCAGCACCAGAAACAACTTGGGAAACCGCTGACGCAGCCGCACGAACATCTGCGCCAGCAACACTTCTTCGCCCGCATGGGTGCTGCCAGCTACGAGGACTTCCGCCTCCGCCGGCACCCCGAGCTGGCAGAGCAATCCGGGCACGTCGAGTCCACCGGCGGCAAGCGGCGCGGCGGCATCGAACTTCGCATTGCCCGTCACATGGATGGCGTCCGCCCGGCAGCCCAGCTCCCGCAGGCGCGCGGCGTCCGCCTCGTTTTGCGCGCCGACTGCGGCGAAGTTGGCGAACAGTTCCCGGAACAAGAAGCCAGCCCGACGGTAGCCCCGGAACGACTTGTCCGAAACACGTGCGTTGGCCAGCAGCACCGGCACCCCCCGGGCCCGGGTTTGCCAGAGGAAGTTGGGCCAGAACTCCGCCTCCACCAGCACGAAGGCCGCCGGCCGGACCGTGTCCAGCGCGCGACACACGAACCAAGGGAAATCCACGGGATAATAAATGCGCTCCACGTCTGCCGGCAGTTTCTTCACCAGCTCCCCCATCCCGGTGCTGGTGGTGGTGGACACGAGAAACTTCCAGTCGGCCAGCCGCGGGCGCAGAGCGGCGATGAGCTGGAGGCAGACATTGACCTCCCCCACGCTGACCGCGTGCAGCCAGAGCACTTTCCGACCTGCCAGCGCGCCCGCCTTTTCGACTGGAAGCCGGCCGAAGCGCTCGCCAAAACCCTGCTGCCAGCCCCCGCGCCGCCACAGTTTCCAAAAATAATACGGTGCGCTGAGGAGGAAGAAGACCGGGAAGAGCAGGTTGTAAAGCAGCGGCACCGCCCGTGGTTGAAACAAAACGCCGCACCGTTACCAAGCCTAAAAGCAAATCACTAACGGCGCGGAACTGAAAACGGAATCAAGTCTTGAGCCCGCGGCCTGCCCTGTTACCCTCTCCCGAAGTCCATGGGAATGAACGAAGACAAACGATCGCTAAAGATGGTTTCGTGTGGCCGGTGCGGCGCGAAAAATTTCATTCCCAGCGATCTGCCCGCGTTCGAGACCCAGCCCTGCAACAAGTGCGGCGGTCCCGTGATGATCACGGTCAAGCTGCGCCAGTTCGAGCTGCGCGGCGTCATCGCCTCCGGTGGCATGGGCACGGTTTTCCGCTCCTACGACACCAACCTCAACCGTGAGGTCGCGGTGAAGTTGATGAAGCCCGAGATTGCTGTGGACCCCATCCAGGTGGAGGCCTTCAAGCGCGAGGCGCGCGCCTGCGCGGGACTCAACCACTCCAACATCATCCACATCTACACGTTTGATGAGTCAGAAGGGCAGAAGTATCTGGTGATGGAGTTGGCGGACAACGGCACGTTTGACGGGCGCATCGAATCGCAGGGACGGGTGGATGAGCTGCTCGTGCTCGACGTGGGCATCAAGATTGCCTCCGCGCTCGACTGCGCCAACCGCCACGGGCTGCTGCACCTGGACATCAAGCCCGGCAACATCCTCTTCAACAACGACGAACCCCCCGAGCCCAAGCTGGTGGACTTCGGGCTGGCCCAGAGCGCGGACGCTGGCCGCGACCCCGATGCCGGCGTATTTGGCACCCCTTACTACATCGCGCCGGAACGCATCTCGAGCCAGACGGAGGATTTCCGTTCCGACATGTATTCGCTGGCCGGCACGCTTTACCACGCGCTGACCGGTCACGTCCCCTTCGAGGCCCCCACGGTGAACGAGGTGGCTCTGGCCCACGTCGAGCAGCCGCTAAGGCCGCCGATCGAAGAACTGCCCGACATCCAGCAAAAGACCAACGAGGCGATCTGCACCGCGATGGCGAAGAACCCGGACGAACGCTACCAAAGCTACGATCAGTTCATCATGGAACTGACCGCCGCCCGCAGCCATCTGTTGATCCAGAAATACGGCGGACCTGAGTAACCCGCTGGGCAAGGCTACTTCTCCACCGGCTTCCCGGCGGCTTTCCAACCGGTGAAGCCCGGCGCGAGGTCAATCACGGACTTGAATCCCAGTGCCTTCATCTGCTCGGCGGCACTGGCGCTGCGGCGGCCGGCCGCACAATGGACCAAGTAGGTCGCGCCCTTGTCGAGTTTCGCCACCTGCTTGTCAAACCCGTCGTCCAGCACGTCGAGGTTCACCGCGCCCGGGATGTGCCCGCCCTTGAACTCATCCGCCGTGCGCACGTCGAGCACGGTGAACTGCTTTGACTGCCAAAGCTTGGCAAACTCCTCCACGCCCGCCCGACGGAAGCCCATCGGCTGGGCCGGTGCGGCAGCCGCCTTGCGCACGGGCTGCGCCAGCGACCATTGCACGGCGTTCATGACGAGCCGGTTGAACGACTCGATTTCAAAGTCCTGCGGATGCCCGAGTGAAGTGTAGAAGACCGGTGTCCCTTGGAAGGAATGTGTCCACGCAACGGGCTCGGCGGGCTTGCCCTCGATGGAGCCCATCAGCAACACCTTGGAGCCGGCGGGCAGCGGGCTGTTGATGTAGAGCGAACCCGGGCTGACAAACTCCGGCGCGACCCCTTTCAAGATGGGATGCCCCGCCGCCTCCGGCAGCACCCGCACCGTGGTGGCGAACTTGTTGTTGTGGTGCTTCTGGTAATTGCCGCCCAGCACCTCGCGATCCCACTCCTTCCAGTTCTCAAACGCATGGCTCGCCGTGCGCAGGCCCAAGATCGGTTTGCCCGACGCGGTGTATTTGCGGAAGCGGGCGATCTGATCCTCCGGCAGCGTCATGCGGCGGATGAACAGGATGGCGAGGTCCGCCTTTTCGAGCGCCTCCAGGCCGGGAATGCTCTGCACATTGGTCCCCGGACCGCGCACGAGGTAGATGCACTTGGCACCCAGTTGCTGCTCCAGGCGCTGCTTCAGCACCGGCATCGTGTCGGCGGACTTGTATTCGTATTCCCCGCTGATGAGCACGATGGTCGGCGGCTGGGCGGCCAACGCCCAGTGGGCGGAGGCCAGCAGGACGGACAGGGCAACCCAACGGAGACAGGCGGGAAACGCGGCTTTCATGATGGCAGATTGATAGGCGCGAACAATCAGGGTGTCCAGCGGCAAGCGCGTCGGGCGAATCATGAGACTGCCCCGAGTCTCGACCCGGCGGGCAAGCGGGGACGCTTGCGGCACGGCCGGCCGGAGGCCGGCGCTACGTAGCGCCCCTCCCGAATCGCGCACTTTCCTTCCCAGACAACCGCCCATTATGATTCGCCCGTGTCCGCCGCCATCCAGACTCTCGGCCTCATCGCCGGCAACCGCACGCTGCCCTTCCTCCTCGCCCGTCAGGCGCGCGCGATGGGCATCACCCGGATTGTGGCCGTGGGCTTCGAGGGCGAAACCGATCCCTCCCTGGCCCCGCTCGTGGACGACCTCGTCTGGCTGCGCGTGGGCCAGCTCGGCAAGATGATTTCCGCCTTCACCGAACGGGGCGTGCGGCATTGCGTGATGGCCGGGCAAATCGCGCCCAAGAACCTTTTCGACCTCCGCCCCGATCTCCGGGCCGTCGCCCTGCTCCTGCGCCTGAAGGAAAAAAACGCCCACACCCTCTTCGGCGGCATCGCGGATGAGCTCAAGAAAGACGGCGTGGAACTCATCTCCGCCATGCCGTGGCTGCAACCGCTCATGGCCGGCCCCGGCTTCAGCCTAGGCAAGCCGCCGAGCGAGGCGGAAACCGCCGACGTGCAGTTCGGCTTCCGCATCGCCAAGGAGGTTTCCCGCCTCGAAATCGGTCAGACCGTCGTGGTCAAGGGTGGGACCGTCCTCGCCGTCGAGGGATTTGAAGGCACGGACAAGGCCCTCGCCCGCGGCGGTGAACTCGCCGGCAAGGACGGCGGCGCGGTCGCCGTGAAGGTCGCGAAGGAGCAGCATGACCTCCGCTTCGACATCCCGTGTGTGGGCCCGCGCACGCTCGAAGTGTGCGCCGCCAGCGGCGTGCGCGTGCTGGCATTCGAGTCCGGCCGCACGCTGCTGCTGGAGCAGGACGCGATGGCGAAGCTCGTCCGCCAGCACGGGCTTTCTCTGCTCACCGTCGCCGCGTAGCCGGGCGCTCTTTTCGGCAGTCCCCTTCCTCAACGACCCGTGCCGACGACTTGCAGTCGCCGCCGTGCGCTCCGGGCCAGCGATGGAGTTCACGCGCCCGTCCGAGTCACCTTCCGCATCCCGAGAAAGAGCGCTTGCTTGACCGACGGCACAGGCATAGAAAACGACTA
>CAIPBN010000926.1 GCA_903863315.1 uncultured Verrucomicrobiota bacterium
CGCGGCGGGACGCTCTTTCTGAATCCCGGCTATGCCGGCAAGCCGCGCTTTGGCATGGAGCGCAGCGTCGCGCGGCTGCACTGCGGCCCGGCTGAGTTGCGCGTTGAATTCCTGCCGCTGTAGCGGCGCTCTGCGAGCGCCGGGTTGTGGTGCGTATCTCGGCGGTCACAAACCGCCGCCGCACCAAGTCAACTGATCAGCTCCGCCGGCGCGACCTCGATCTGATCCGCGATGGCCTTGGGAATTGTCGTGGAGGACATCTTGCCGTGCGCGTCCCGGGTGACGCAGACCACCGTGAGCTTGCCGCGGGCGACTTCCATCGGATGCGGGCCGTTGAGCTTGCGGAACTTGAAGAGGTAGCTGAGCGCCTTGGCCTTCTTCTCGCAGACCAGCATGTGGATTTCCACCTCGTCCTCGAAATGCAGCGGGTGCCGGTAATCGCACGACGCATGGACGCGGGGCCAGCCCACCGGGGGATCGGTGTGGCGGGTGATGATGGAGAAGCCCAGCGAGCGGAAGAACGCGTGCTCGGCGGTCTCCATGTATTTGAAGAAGTTCGAGTAGTGGACGATGCCCGCCATGTCCGTCTCGCTGAACTCGACGCGGCGAAGGGCTTTGAACTCGAAGGCCATGGGCAAGTGTGGTTGTTCGACACGCGCAGCTTGAACCGGGGGCCAGGGTCCGGCCAGCGCAAATCCTTCAGGTGCATTCCGACGGGGGCATCTGCGCGCCAGACCCTTGCGCCTGCGGCAGCCGATTAGGTGGTCAACGGATGCTTTCGGTCCACCAGCGGCATCGGCACGCGCCTCGCAGTGAGCGCGGCTTGATAGACGGCCATCACCATCTCGATGGCCTTCATGGCGTTGTGGCCGCTGCACTCGGGTGCGCGGTTCTTGGCGATGGCGCTCAGCCAATCGTCCACGAGGCGGGCGTTGGAGGGCGTGAAGCCTTGCGCGGCGGCGGGGATATTTAGCGTCGGGTCGTCAGGCAGCCTGCGCCACTCGTCGGCCTTGCCGTCGGGTTTCCAACCGCTCGACTTCAGCAGGAAAATTTGCGGCGGGAGGTTGGCGAGGAGGCGTGCCGCGCCCTTGGTGCCGATGAACTCAATGCCCCAGTGCCCGACGTGCTCGCGCAGTTTGCCCCGGCTCGTGAACGAGGCGGTCACGCCCTTCGCTAAGCCGAACTGCGCGTTGACCTCGTCGCCGGCAATGGGGCCGACATTGTCCTTCATCAGGCGTGCGTCGGCAGGGGTGATGTCTCGTCCGGCCTGCGTGACGCGCGCGGTGCACCATTGCGGGTCACCGGCGAAGAGGCGCATGAGGTCGAAGAGATGCGTGCCGAGCACAATCATGTCCTCGCCGCCGGCGCGGGCGTCCTGCTTGCCCCACGCGCGCATTTCGAGCAGCTCGCCGATGAGGCCGTCCGCGATGCGCTGCCGGAGGTGGACCGCGCCCGGGGCCATGCGCGTCTGGTGCGCGACGGCGATTTTCAAACCGCGTTTGTCCGCTGCCGCGAGCAACTCGTCCGCCTCGGTGAGCGTGGGCGTGAAGGGTTTCTCCATGCAGAGGTGCGCGCCGACCGCGACCGCTGCCATGCCCATCGCGTGGTGCTGGTCCGAATGGCGCGGGGCGATGCTGACGAGTTGCGGACGCTCCTTCTCGAGCATCGCGCGGTAGTCGGCGTATTGGCGCGGGGCTTTCAGTTTGGCGGTCATCTTCGCAAGCCCGTCTGGGTGCGCGTCGGCGACGGCGACCAGCTCCACGTTGGGTCGGTCGTTGAAAATGATGTCGAGGCCATGGCCGTAATCACCGCGCCCCGTGTGACCAATGACGGCGGCCTTGAGCTTCGGCCCTTCCGCCGCCCGCAGCCACGCCGGAGCGGCCAATGCCGCGGTGGTGAGCAGAAACTGACGACGACTGGGCGCGGGAGTGGTGTTCATGGTTGGCGGAGGGTGGACGCACCCAGCCAAAGTAGGATTCGCCCGGCGTTGTGTCTGTGCTTTGCCTTTGCGCCGCTCGCGGGTTGCGGCAAACTTCCGCCCCGTCCGCATGACGCACACCGAAGCCAGCACCCGTCACCAGCAGCTTGTCCGCGAAATCCGCCGGCACGACCACGCCTATTACGTCGAGGCGCGTCCGACGATTTCCGACCGCGAATACGACCTGCTCTACGCGGAGCTGCAGGCGCTGGAGAAGGAATTCCCCGCACTGGCCACGCCGGACTCGCCCAGCCAGCGCGTGGGCGGCGCGCCCACGGGGAGTTTCGCCCGTATCACACATGAGCAGCCGATGCTCTCGCTCGAAAAGATTCCGGCTTCCGACCTGCCGACGAAGGAAGAGGAGCCGGAGCGTGAGAAGCGCAACCGGTTGCAGGACGAGCGCACGCTGGAGGAATTCCGCGCCTTCGACGCCACCTTGCGCAAGCAGCTCGGCAAGGAGCGGATCAGCTACATCCTGGAGCCGAAGGTGGATGGCGTCTCCATCAGTGCCCATTACCGTGATGGCCAGCTCGTGCTCGGCGCCACGCGCGGCGATGGCCGGCAGGGCGACGACATCACGACCAACCTCCGCACGGTCCGCTCCATTCCGCTCCAGCTCGATGCTCCACAACCGCCCGCGCTCATCGAAGTGCGCGGCGAGGCCTACATGGCGACGAAGGAGTTCGATGCGCTCAACGCGAAACTTGCCGCCGCCGGCGATGCGCAGTTGCCCAACGCCCGCAACGCGACTTCCGGCACGTTGAAGCAGCTTGATCCACGCGTCGTGGCGCAACGTCCGGTGCGCGCGGTGTTTTATGCCATCGGGGTGTGCGAAGGGATCGAGTTCCGCTCGCATGCCGAGATGCTGGCGAAGCTCCGTGAATTCGGCATGCCCACGCAGTCTGCGTGGTGGGTGTGCGAGGGCATTGAAGAGGTGTTGCGCTGCTACCGGGAGCACGTGGTCTGCGATTACGATGAGGACCGCGACCTGCGCACGCGGCTGCCTTACGAGATTGATGGCGTGGTGCTGAAGGTGAACGACCTCTCGGACTGCGAGCGCATCGGCCTCAAGACCCGCGCGCCGGGCTGGGCCATCGTCCACAAGCCCATCCCGTGGATCACGCCGGCCGAGACCGTGCTCAAGGCCATCACCGTGCAGGTGGGGCGCACCGGGGTGCTCACACCCGTGGCGGAGCTGGAGCCGGTGTTTGTGCAGGGCTCCACCGTCGCGCGCGCCACGCTCCACAACGAGGATGAGATTCGCCGCAAGGACATCCGCATCGGCGACACCGTGGTCATTCGCAAGGCGGGCATGGTGATTCCCGAGGTCTTCGAGGTGATGAAGACGAAGCGCCCGGCGGGGGCGGAGGAATTTGACCTGTTCAAGCACGTGGGCGGCAAGTGCCCGGCGTGCGGAGGGCCGATTGCGAAGGACAAAATCAAAACCGGGACGGTGTCGCGCGAAGACCGCGAAGGGAACGAAGGAGAAAGCCTCCTTCAACCTTCGCCACCTTCGCGGCCTTCGCGCGACACGGATTTGGAAGAGGAAGTCGCCTGGCGCTGCCAGAACGTGGCGGGCTGCCCGGCCCAGAAGACGCGGCGGCTGGAATACTTCGCCCAGCGCAAGGCGCTCGATCTCGAAGGCCTGGGCGGCATCGTGGCCGAGAAGCTCATCGAGCGCGGCCTGGTGCGCGAGCCGCTCGATGTCTTCCACTTGAAACTGCCCGAGCTGGGCGCGCTGAACTTGGGCACCGACGAGGAGCCACGCGTCTTTGGTGAGAAGAACGCCGCGAAGCTGATCGATGCCGTGCAACGCTCGCGCACGCTGCCGCTTTCCCGCTGGCTGCATGCGCTGGCCATTCCAGAAATCGGCGAGCAGACGGCGCGGGATCTGGCGAGGTTCCACGCGGATCTCGAAGCCATCCCGCAGTCACCGTTGCTGCGGGAGGTGGTGGGGTTGCACCGGTTGCGCGAGGCCGCCGAGGCCGCCAGTCCGCGCGCGAAGGTGAACAAGGACAAGTCGGAGCTGGAAAAGCAGCAGCTCGGGATGCAGCAGGCCGAACTCCTCGCGCAGGCCAACGCCACGGGCGCGCGGCTCATCGCCACGGGCTTTGCCGCCGCCGCAAAAAAGAAGGGCGCGACCGACATGGACGCGGTGGTGGTGGTCGGCCCCATGGCGGCGCAGGCGTGCCTGGACTGGTTCGCGAGCGGGGTTGGGCAGGAGGTGCTGCGGCGGCTGCGCGAGCTGGGCCTCAACCCGAAGGGCGAACAGGGCGCCACCTCGGATGCCCCGCTGGCGGGCAGGACTTTCGTCATCACCGGCACGCTGGCGCGCATGGGGCGCGATGCGGCGGCCGCGCGCATCCGCGCCTTGGGCGGCAACGTTTCCAGCTCCATCAGCTCGAAGACGCACTATCTTGTCTGCGGCACGGACGCGGGCAGCAAGCTGGCCAAGGCGCAGGAGCTGGGCGTGCCGGTGCTGGATGAAGCCGCCTTCATCCGGCTCGTGGGTGAAGCGCCCGCAGCACCGCCCGCCGATCAGGGGACGCTGCTTTGAGCAGGCGCAAAACGCCTTGGCTGATGTTAGGACAGGTCAAACACCAACGCCTGCGCGGGGCCGGCGGAATGGAGCGTGAGGCCCGTTTCTCCACTGAGGCCGGCCCCATCGCCCGCGTGCAGGAGAATCCCGTTCAAGCTGAGTTCACCTTCCGCCACCTGCACCCACGCATGGCGCGTGGCTGACAGCGGGTGCGTCAGGGTTTCGCCACCCTTGAACTTGGCCAGGAGGACTTCGGCATCCTGGTTGATGGGGATGGAGCCATCACGGCCGGTGGGGCTGGCAATGCAGTGGAGCTGGCCGGCGGCGGCGTTGCCGAAGGAGCGCTCGGCGTAGCGCGGGGTGATGCCCTTGCGTGCGGGGAGAATCCACGTTTGCAGCAGGTGCACCGGCTCGCTGGGCGAGTAGTTGAACTCACTGTGCCGCACGCCGGTGCCGGCGCTCATGTGCTGGGCGTCGCCCGCGCGCATGATGGCGGTGTTGCCCATGCTGTCCCGGTGCTCCAGCGCGCCGCGCAGGACGTAGGTGATGATCTCCATGTCCCGGTGCGGGTGCATGTCGAAGCCGCCCCCACCGGCAATGATGTCGTCGTTGATCACCCGCAGGCTGCGGAAGTGGACCCAGGCCGGGTCGTGGTAGTCGGCAAACGAGAACGTGTGCCAGGAGTCCAGCCAGCCGTGTTCGGCGTGGCCGCGTTCGGCGGCGGGGCGGAGGATAATCATGTTGTGGCCGATGCTTCGGTGCCGGAAGGGTGCCGGGCTGGGCTCCAGAGTCAACCAACCGGCATGGTTTGCGGCGGGATTTTGGTTAGCCCGCCTGAGGGCCTTGTGTTACCAATTCACCATGAGCATCAAAGAAATTCGCGAAATCAACCGCGCCACCTCGTTCCACGCTTACACGGTGCGCACCTCCGACGGCGACGCCATCCATGTGCCGCATCCGGACTTCATGTTCATCCCGCCCATCGGTGAGACGGTGATTGTCGTGGACCAGGAGGGCGGCAAGCACCTCGTGGACGCGGACCACATCACGAAACTGGAAATCCGCCGGACCCGTTCGTCCAAATCCACCCGCTGAAACGCGCCGAAACCTTTTCGCCACGGCTCCGTCCGTCTCCGTCAGTCATCATGAAACGCCTTTGCCTGTTCCTCGCGTTCGTCCTCGCCGCCGTCGTTGCTAGCGCCGCACCCAAGCAGCCGAACATCCTGTTCATCTTTAGCGACGACCACGCGTATCAAGCCATCAGCGCCTACCAGCATTCCCTCAAGCTGGTGCAGACTCCGAACATTGACCGGCTGGCGAAGGAGGGGATGATTTTTCATCGCGCCATGGTTCCCAACTCCATTTGCGGCCCCAGCCGCGCCACGGTGATGACCGGGAAATACAACCATCTGAACGGCTTTTACAACAACTCGAACAGCAAGTTCGACGGCACGCAGCAAACCTTCCCCCGGCTCCTCAAGGCCGCCGGCTACCAGACCGCCATCGTCGGCAAGTGGCACCTCACCGGCGCGGAGCCGTCCAGTCTGGGCTTCGATTACTGGGAAATTCTTCCCGGCCAGGGCATTTACTACAACCCGCCGATGAACCGCATGGGAGAGCAGGTCAAGCACACCGGCTACACCACCGACATCATCACGGACCTCTCGCTCGACTGGCTCAAGAAGCGCGACAAGTCCAAGCCCTTCCTCATGATGGCGCAGCACAAGGCTCCGCATCGCGAGTGGTCGCCGAACTTGAAATATCTTGGTTGGAACAAGGACCAGAAGTTCGCCGAACCGCCGACGCTCTTCGACAACTACACCGGTCGCGGTCGCGCGGAATACGAGCAGGACATGACGCTGGAGAAGACCTTCACCAAGACGGACGCCAAGCTCACCGCGCCGGGTAGCTTGAACGAGGAGCAGCGCAAGGCTTGGAACGCCTACTACGAGCCGCGCAACGCTGAGTTCGAGAAGGCCAACCTCACCGGCAAGGACCTCGTCCGCTGGCGCTATCAGCGCTACCTGCACGACTACCTCGCCTGCATCCTCAGCGTGGACGAGAGCGTGGGGCGGTTGCTGAAGTTCCTCGATGACGAGGGGCTGGCGAAGGACACCATTGTCGTTTACAGCAGCGACCAAGGCTTCTATCTCGGCGAGCACGGGTGGTTCGACAAGCGGTGGTTTTACGAGGAGTCCCTGCGCACGCCCTTGCTGGCCCGCTGGCCCGGCGTGACCCAGCCCGGCAGCGTGAGCCGCGACATCGTCAGCAACCTCGACTTCGCCAGCACGTTCCTCGAAGCCGCCGGGCAGCCGATTCCTGCCGACATTCAAGGCCGCAGTTTGATTCCCGTCCTCAAAGGCCAGACGCCCGCCGACTGGCGCAAGAGCTTTTACTACCACTACTACGAGTATCCCGGCCCCCACAGTGTGCGGAAGCACTACGCCGTCATCACCGACCGCTACAAGCTGGTCCACTTCTACGAGCCGGACGTGAACTACTGGGAGCTGTTCGACCGCGAGAAGGATCCGCAGGAGTTGAAAAGCTTCTATGAAGACCCTGCTTACGCCAAGACGCGTGCCGAACTCCACACTGAACTCGGGCGGCTGCGCAAGGAGTTGAAGGTGCCCGATCAGGATGCACCCGAGAGCATCATCCGTCCCGGGGTGCCCAAAGGCCAGCCGGGTGCCAAGAAGAAGCCCGCCGACAAGAAGGACGGCAAGTAGCGTTCGCCTGGCGTTTTGTTCTCACCACACGGAAAACCGCGCTCGACAGGGGCGCGCAGCCCGTGTGTCATAACCCGCAGCAAATGGCCGCCCTGACACCCAGCGAAGAAGCCCAGTTGCAGCAGACGATTGAGATGTTCCGTGTGATCACTCAGTCGCAGCCGCTGGACTACCAGTCGTTGGAAATCCTCAAGGAGGCCTACATGAAGCTGGGCTTGCAGAAGGATGTCGTAGAGACCTCCAAGCGCATCGCCGAGGCTTACGTGCAACTGGGCCAGCTCAGCTCCGCCATCATGGAGTATGAGACCATTCTGCAGCGCTTCCCGGATGATCCGGACGTGCAGAAGGCGCTCGCGGAGATCGAGAACAAGACCAACAGCTTTGCCGGCCGAGGCGAGGCCGCGGCACCCGCCGCCCCTGCTCCGGCCAAGCCCGGAGCTTTCGGGGCCAAGCAGGCTCCCGAGACCGACGATGGCAAGGCCGCCATGCAACGCATCTTCGTGGATGCCAAGCTGATCACCGCGCAGGATTTTGGCCGGCTCTGGTTCACGCCCGGGGCCGAGCCGCTGACTCAGGTGGTGGAACCCTTCTTGCAAGTCATGTCGGACCAGGGGGTCATGAACCTCGACAAGTCGCTCAAGCTGGTGATTGACCGCGCGCGCATTGGCTACCTGCCGCTGGACCGCTACGACATCGACATTGAGCTGGGCAAGAGCTTCCCGCGCGCCATCTGCCTCAAGTGGTGCATCCTGCCCTTTGACCGCATGAGCAAGTCCGTGCTCGTGGCCACGGCTAATCCCTTCAACAAGCAGGCCGCCGCCGAGCTGCAGGCCGCGACCCCCCACCGCCTCCTTTGGTATATGACCTCCCCGCCCGACCTCGTGAAGTCGGTCAAGCGGGTCTTCCGTTAACCACCTGTGAGCCTGGCACCCATCAAATCCTTCGGCGAGCGCATCGCCGACGCGCTGGTCGAGGACAGCCTCCTCACCAGCCAGCAGGTGGACGAGCTCGTTGCCCTGCAAAAGAAGGAAGGCACCCGCCTCCTCAAGCTGCTCATTGACAAGGCCTACGTCAGTGACGCGGACATGGTCGTCGCCATGGGCCGGGTGCTCAACACCCCGCCCGTCAACCTCGCCCGCGCTGGCATCCTGCCGGAAGTGGCCGCGTTGGTGCCGCGCGAGGTGGCCCTCAACTACAAGGTGCTCCCCGTCTCCCGCCTGGACAACAAGCTGTTCCTGGCGATGGCGGACCCGCTCAACGTCCTGGCCCTCGACGACGTCAAGCGCATCACCAAGCTGGACGTGACGCCGATGATCGCCTCGGAAAAGGCGATCCTCGACAAGATCAACAACCTCGAAACCTCCAAGGGCGGAGGCATGGAGGAGATCATCAAGAAGTCGGCGGAGATGGACGCCGAGGCCGAGGGCGCGGAACTCGTCGCCGAGCAGGCCGACAACGCCAACGTGGACGAGCTGGCCGCCGCCGGCGAGGAAGCGCCGGTCATCAAGCTCGCCAACCTGATCCTCGTCCAGGCCATCAAGGACCGCGCCTCCGACATCCACATCGAGCCCTTCGAGAAATCCGTCCGCCTCCGCTACCGCGTGGATGGCGCGCTGGTGGACATGCCGCCGCCGCCCAAGTCTCTGCAGATGGCGCTGACCTCGCGCATCAAGATCATGTCGAACCTCGACATCGCCGAGCGCCGCCTCCCGCAGGACGGCCGCATGCGCATGCGCGTCTCCGGCAAGGACATCGATCTCCGCGTCTCCTTCCTCCCCGTGGTGCATGGGGAGAAGTGCGTGCTGCGCGTGCTCGACAAGTCGAACCTCACTGCGAGCATCGACAAGCTCGGCCTCGACCCGGACACCTTCCGGCGCTTCAAGTCCGCCGTCGACGCGCCCCACGGACTGATCCTCGTCACCGGTCCCACCGGTTCGGGCAAGACCACCACGCTTTACTCCGCCCTCAACGAGCTCAACAACCCCGACTACAACATCGTCACCGTCGAGGACCCCGTGGAATTCCAGATTCCCGGCATCAACCAGGTCCCGGTGAAGAAGGAAATCGGCCTCACCTTCGCCGCCGCCCTTCGCTCCATCCTGCGCCAGGACCCCGACATCATCATGCTGGGCGAAATTCGTGACGAGGAAACCGCTGAAATCGCGGTCGAAGCCGCGCTCACCGGCCACCAGGTGCTCTCCACGATGCACTGCAATGACGCCCCCGGTGCCATCTCGCGCTTGGACGACATGGGCATCGCGCCCTTCCTGATTTCCAGCTCGGTGATTCTCGCCTGCGCCCAGCGCCTCATGCGCCGCATCTGTCCTTCCTGCAAGGAACCCGTCAATTACCCGCCGAAGATCTACGAGCAGCTTGATCTCGATCCCAACACCTTCGCCGGCGTGCAGCTCTACAAGGGCAACGGCTGCGACCGCTGCAAGAACTCCGGCTACGCAGGGCGTTGCGCCATCATCGAAGTGATGACCGTCACGGACGACATCCGCAAGCTCGTCATCCAGCGCGCCAGCGCCTCCGAGATCGGCAAGGTCGCCGTCAGCCAAGGCATGAAAACCCTCCGCATGGCGGCCTTGGACAAGGTCCGCGACGGCATCTCCACGCTCGAACAGGTGCTCGTGCTCACTTCGAGCCACTGAGTTCCCGTCCGCCCGTCCCGCCTCTCTGCCTCTCTTCCGGGGTGAAGGCATTAACTTTGCCAGTCCGCGGTCTGGCCGCCGAAAAAATCTGCGTTCCGAAAACTAAATCCCTTGAGCGGCGTGAGGATGGGCGGATACTTCACTAACAGCAGCGCCCGGTGTGGTTGTGGTGACGACGGGCGGCTCTTTCAAAACAAGCTTTCAGCTTTAGCCCTGCCCTGTTCGTGATTCGCAGGCAAAGTCCTTGAACCGTAAGTTAAAAAACATCGGGGCCCTAACTTCTTCGGCGGATGTCAGGCCTTCACTGGAAGGCAGAAACCGCTGATTCGGCCCCACCTGTTCCTAGGCAGTTCAAAGGAACTGTTTGCACACGGCAATGGCGGGGCTTCTCTTTCTTGAAGGCTGTTTTGAGCTGAATTGCTTGTTGATCTGCGGACCGGCCGGAGCAAGGCTCGCCAGCATAAACCCCGGTTGCCATGCCCATGCTCAACACGCGGATGACTGCGACTCCACCAGTCCTCGTCACCGCCACGCTCTGGTGGCTTCCGCTCTTGTGGGTCGCACGCCGCCAGCACCGCCTCCTGCTGCAAACTCTCCTCACCCTCGCCGTGCTCGCGCTACTACCCGGCTGCGCAGCAGACCGTTCTGTCGGCGAAGCCACTGCCTCCGTAGGAGACGACGTGAGGAGTCTCCAATCAAAAGTGGAACGCGGAACGCGGAATGCGGAATCCAGTCA